>NZ_JANPML010000267.1:0-5267 GCF_031422795.1 Sandarakinorhabdus sp. | reverse complement strand
TGCGACGGCACGCCGGTAACGGTCGTTGCCCGCCCGCCGCGCCACGGGCCGACCTGCCGGTAATGCAGGCCCGCCCACTGCAGCGGATCATGCGCCTGCGCGATGGCGGGTGCGGCCGATATCTGGGGCAGGGCGGCAAGGCTGGCCAACAAGATGGCCCGGAACAGCATGTGCTTCATCGATCAACCCCGGATTTCAGTGCTTCGTACCAAAACAGGACTCAAGCCGATGCGCCGGCAAATGACAAGCCGGCTCTGGCCTTGCCTGATGCGTATGTCGGCTTCTAGAGGAACAGGGAAGGCGACCACGCACGGGCAGGCAGGCAATGACCATCATCACCCATTCGACCACGCCCTTTCCCGGCCAGAAACCGGGCACATCCGGATTGCGCAAAAAGGTGCGGGTGTTCAGCCAACCAGGCTATGCCGAAAACTTCATCCAGTCGGTGTTTGACGTGGTGGAACGGCCTGCAGGCGCCACGTTGGTGATCGGCGGTGACGGCCGCTATCACAATCGGGTGGTGATCGCCCAGGCCATCAGCATGGCGGCGGCCAATGGCTATGGCCGGGTGCTGGTCGGTCAGGGCGGCATCCTCTCCACCCCGGCGGCCAGCCATGTCATCCGCAAATATGCTGCCAGCGGTGGCCTCATCCTGTCGGCCAGCCACAATCCGGCCGGGCCAGACGAGGATTTCGGCATCAAATACAATATCGCCAATGGCGGCCCGGCGCCGGAAGCGGTGACCGATGCGATCTTTGCCCGCACGCAGGCGATCGATCGCTGGCTGTCGGTCGCGGGTGACGTTGATCTTGATCGCATCGGCACCAGCAACGTGGGCGGCATGATCGTCGATGTGATCGATCCGGTCGCCGATTATGCCGAATTGATGGAAAGCCTGTTCGATTTCGCCGCCATCCGCCGCGCTGTCGCCGCCGGTTTCACCATGGCCTTTGACGCGATGAGCGCCGTGACCGGGCCGTATGCGGTGGAGATCCTGGAACGGCGGCTGGGCTTTGCGACGGGCACGGTGCGAAACGGCACCCCGCTGGAGGATTTCGGCGGCCATCACCCCGATCCCAATCTGGTCCACGCCAAGGCGCTGTATGATACGATGATGGCCGCCGATGCGCCCGATTTCGGCGCGGCATCGGATGGCGATGGTGATCGCAATCTGATCATCGGTCGGCACCGCTTCATCACCCCGTCGGATTCGCTGGCGATGCTGGCGGCCAATGCCCATCTGGCGCCGGGCTATGCTGGCGGCTTGAAAGGCATTGCCCGTTCCATGCCGACCAGCGCAGCCGCAGACCGGGTGGCGGCGGCGCTGGGCATCCCCTGTTTTGAAACCCCCACCGGGTGGAAATTCTTCGGCACGCTGCTTGATGCGCAGCTGGCCACGATCTGCGGTGAAGAAAGTGCCGGCACCGGTTCCGATCATGTCCGCGAAAAGGACGGGCTGTGGGCGGTACTGCTGTGGCTCAACATACTGGCGGTGCGCGGCATCAGCGTCAATGCGCTGGCCCGCGAACACTGGGCGCGATTTGGCCGCAATTATTATGCCCGCCATGATTATGAAGCCGTCGACAGCGACCGCGCCAATGCCCTGATGGCCGAACTGGCTGCCAGCCTGGCCAGCCTGCCGGGCCGCCATTTCGGCCCGCTCAGCGTGGCTGCTGCCGACAGTTTCAGTTATACCGATCCGGTTGATGGCGCGATCAGCGCCAACCAGGGCCTGCGCGTGCTGTTTGCTTGCGGATCGCGCATCGTTTTCCGCCTGTCGGGCACTGGCACCGAAGGCGCGACATTGCGCGTCTATCTCGAAGCGTTTCAGCCGCACGACGGCGCCATCGACCGTGAAACCGGCGACATGCTGGCCGATCTGATCGCTGCCGCCGATGGCATCGCCGGCATCGCCCGCCACACCGGTCGGACCCTGCCCGACGTAGTGACCTGACAAGTCACCATTAAGCCAAGCCCAAGCGCGGCTTGTCGCAGCCGAGAAATTGATTGCCGCAAAATCCGGCAATTCGGGCGGCCCCGGCGATTTAATTCGCCACAATCACCTGTTACCAACGCGGCTTCGCCTGTTCGGGCGGACAACAGGGATTGGCCATGCAGATCATCAGCCAGCAGCAAACAGCCCGGTGCCAGGCACGGCCGGGATTCGGGCTGATCTGATGGAATTGCCTGATCTTACGATTGAATTTGTCCAGGCGCTGCTGCCTTTCGTTGCGGTTGGTTTTGTGGCGCAACTGGTCGATGGCGCGCTGGGCATGGCCTTTGGCCTGATCACCAACCTGATGCTGGTGGGCGTGGTCGGTCTGGCGCCGGCCCGGGCATCGGCCAATGTGCATCTGGTGGAATGCTTCACCACGGCGGCTTCGGCGGTCAGTCACATCATCTATCGCAACGTCGATTGGGGCTTGCTGGCCAGGCTGGCGATCCCGGGGATGATCGGCGGGGCAGCCGGGGCCTATCTGCTGTCGAACATCGATGCCACCTTCGCGCGGCCGTTCGTGATGGTCTATCTGGCCGGCATTGGCGTCTATCTGTTGTGGCGGGCGTGGCGGCTGGACCATGGCCCACCGGCGCGGCCACCGCGGCTGGTGCCGCCGCTCGGCCTGGTGGGTGGGTTCCTCGATGCCGCTGGCGGCGGCGGCTGGGGCCCGATTGTTACCTCCAACCTGCTGATCCAGGGCGCCTCGCCGCGCACCACCATCGGCACCGTGAACACCGCCGAATTTCTGGTGACGATGGCGATTTCGGCCAGCTTCGTCACGCAATTGGGGATGTCGGCGTTTTCGACGGCTGTTGTCGGGCTGATCATCGGCGGGCTGTTGGCCGCGCCGTTGGGTGCCATCATTGCCAGCCGGATCCCGGCGTTCCGCCTGCTGGTGCTGGTGGGCTTCGTGCTGCTGGCGAGCAGCCTTTACAATCTGTGGCATGCACTGAACTAGAGCGATTGCCTCCTGCTCTCCGGATGCTACGAATGGCAAAACGGAGAGAATGATCATGCGCGCAAATTTGCTGGTGGCTGTGGGTGTTGCGGCGCTGGTGGCGGGGCAGGCAGGTGCAGCGGAGACGGCACCAGCAAAGACAGAGAATGGGCCAGTGACTGGGGTCGAAGCCTATTTCACTGGCCTGAAATGGCGCAACATCGGCCCGGCGCGCGGCGGCCGCTCCATCTCGGCAAGCGGCAGCGTCAGCCGAGTCAATGAATATTGGTTTGCCGCTGCCGGCGGCGGCCTGTGGAAGACGACCGACGGCGGCACCAGCTGGCAGCCGATGACCGACGGCAAGACCGATACAGCGGCGTTTGGCGGCGTCGCCGTGTGCGAGGCCGATCCCGACGTTGTTTATGCCACCACCGGTGAAGCACAATTGCGCGGCAACGTGCTGCCCGGCAACGGCGTGTGGAAAACCAGCGATGCCGGCAAGACCTGGGCCAAGATCGGTCTGGCCGACGTCCACAACTTCAGCCGCGTGCGCATCCACCCCAAGGATTGCGACACGGTGTTTGTTGGCGGCTTTGGCCATTATGGCGCCGACAATCCCGATCGCGGCGTGTTCCGTACCAAGGACGGCGGCAAAAGCTGGAGCAAGATCCTCTACCGCGACGCCAAGACCGGCGCGGTCGACATCAGCATTGATCCCAGGAACCCCGACGTGATCTATGCCGCGCTGTGGGAGGCGTGGCGCAAGCCGTGGGGCATGTCGAGCGGCGGGCCGGGCAGCGGCCTGTTCAAGAGCAGCGACGGCGGCACCACCTGGGCGGAAATCAGCCGCGCACCGGGCCTGCCCAAGGACGGCCTGCTCGGCAAGATCGGGGTGAGCGTTTCGCCGGTCGATGCAAATCGCGTTTATGCCATCATCGAACACGACGCGGCGGGCGGGGTTTATGCCAGCAACGATGGTGGCGCGACCTGGGAAAAGCGCAACGACAGCCGTGATCTGCGCCAGCGCGCCTTTTACTACACGCGCATCGTCGCCGATCCGAAGGACAAGGAGCGCGTTTACGTGCTCAACGTCAATTTCCACCGCTCCGATGATGGCGGCAAGACATTTCCGAAGAAGATCAAGGTGCCGCACGGCGACAATCACGATCTGTGGATTGCCGCCGACAACAATGCCCGCATGGTGCAGGCCAATGATGGCGGCGCCAACGTATCGGTGAACGGCGGCACCAGCTGGACGAAGCAGAATTTCCCGACGGCGCAAATCTATCGCCTCGGCCTGACCGCGCACAAACCTTATTATGCCTGCGGCGGCCAGCAGGACAACAGCACCATCTGCGTGCCGTCGCGCAGCTGGGGCAATCAGAACGTGCTGGGCGGCCTGTATGGTATCGCGGCGGGCGGCGGTGAAAGCGGCTATGTCGCGCCCGACCCGCGCAATCCCGATATCTATTATGCCGGCAGCTATGGCGGCCTGCTCACCCGCTATGATCACCGCACCGGGCAAAGCCGCACCATCACCGTGCGGCCCGACAATCCCATGGGCTACAGCGCCATCGACGTTGCCGAGCGGTTCCAATGGACCTTCCCCATTGTGTTTGATCCGCACGATGCCGGCACTCTGTATGTGACATCGCAGCATGTCTGGCGCAGCCGCAACGAAGGCCAGAGCTGGGAGAAGATCAGCCCGGATCTGACCGCGCATGATCCGGCCACGCTGGGGCCGTCGGGCGGGCCGATCACGCGCGATCAGACCGGCGTTGAAACCTATGCCACCGTGTTTGCGCTGGCGCCGTCGCGGCTGGAAAAGGGCGTGATCTGGTCCGGCTCTGATGATGGCCTGGTGCACATCACCCGCGATGGCGGCGCGACCTGGGCCAATATCACCCCGCCCAGTCTGCCAAAGTTCACCAAGATCACCACGGTGGAAGACAGCCCCCACAACCCGGGCACGGCCTATGTGGTTGGTCACCGTTTTTTGATGGATGATTTCGCGCCGATCGCGTGGAAGACCAGCGATTACGGCAGGACCTGGGTGCAGATCGCCGCCGGCCTGCCCGCCGACGAGATGGCGCGATCGATCCGTGAAGACACCAAGCGCGCCGGCCTGCTTTACCTCGGCACCGAACGCGGGGTGTGGACCAGCTTTGATGGCGGTACATCCTGGAACAAGCTGCAGGCCAATCTGCCCGCGGTGCAGGTTTCAGATCTGGCGGTGACCGATCATGATCTGGTGATCTCCACCCACGGCCGCAGTTTCTGGGTGATGGACAATATCGACGTGCTGCGCCAGGTGAGCCCGGCTGCCAAACC
>NZ_JANPML010000266.1:0-1826 GCF_031422795.1 Sandarakinorhabdus sp. | reverse complement strand
GGGAATTTTTCAGCCCTGCTAGCCGCCCATGCGGCGGATGTGATGCCACAGCCGTTCCACCAACCGGTCGTGCGGATCCCAGCCCAACACGTCCATGGGGTTTTCCACGAACGGTGACAGGCCGTTGATATCGTGGAAACGCGGCGTGCCGCACACATCATCGATCATATATTCGATGCTGCAAACTTCCATGCCGGCTTCGCGCGCCAGCATTTCGGCGGCGGCAATCAGATTGGGCGGCGGTTCGGCGCGGCGGCGGCGGCGTTGGGCCAGGCGGAGCAGCCGATCATCTGGGCAGGCCAGCATCAGTGCATCTTCGGCGGCGGCGACGTCGACCCCGTAAAGATAGCGGCCACCCAGCACCTCGATGCGGGTCGTGGTGCCGCCGCGCGGATTGACCAGGGCCTGGCACAGCCACACGCCATTGGCCGATGGCGGCAATGTACCGGCTTCGGCGGCTGCCGCCAGCGACTGCCGATCGTCAAAACGGGTGACGCCAGAGCCGAAGCCTGACACATCGGCCTTTACCACCACCGGAAAGCCGATGGTTGTGGCCGCCGCCAGCAGCGCCGCGGAATCATGCACGACGCGGGTAGCGGGCGCCGCCAGCCCCAGCCGGTTGATCAGCGCCAGTTGCCGCGCCTTGCTGGCATCGATCGCCATCGCTTCGGCACCGTTCAGCACCAGCGCCCCCTGCCCGGCCCAGTGATCGAGCAGGGCCATGGCGTAATAGACCGGGTGATGCACGCCGTGGCGCGCCGAACTCATGGCGATGCGGTTGAAAATCACCGGTGCTGGCGGCTGACCCCCGATCGGATCAAAGCCGTGACCGGCGCTGTGCACCGGGAGATAATCGATGCCGGCGCGGGACAGCGCGGCAAACAGCGGCTGAAACCCATCGGCGTGATCATGAACGATTGCCAGTTGATACATGCACGTCCCCGGCCTGCCGCACTGCACAGGCCACTTCTTCTTCGATTGCCAGACTGGGTAAAATTACCCTCCGTTGCAATACGTAATAGGATTAGCCCGTATTTCCGCAACGCAACATAGCGCCGCACATGCGGCGACACAAAAATAACCAAAGGGGGCAATATCATGCCGGCGACCCTGGCAAAATCAGGCAGCCTTTTCCTGGCGATGATCATCGCATTGTTCGGCATGGCGCAGGCGCAGGATACTGCCTTTGCCGTGCACATGGGCATCATGGCGCTGGCGGCGCTCATTGCCGCGCTGGCAGTGATGAAGGGCGCCGATCTGTCGGGCCAGCTTGCCGACAATGAACATCAATATGATGATGCGCCGGTGCGGTGGGGTGTGATCGCCACCACATTCTGGGGCGTCGTCGGGTTGCTGGCCGGGCTCTACATCGCCATGCAACTGGCCTGGCCGGTGTTCAATCTGGGTTTTGAATACACCAGCTTTGGTCGGCTGCGGCCGCTGCACACCTCGGCGGTGATCTTTGCCTTTGGCGGCAACGCGCTGATCTGCACCAGCTTCTTTGTCGTGCAGCGCACCTGCCGGGCGCGGCTGGCCTTCCCCGGCATGGCTCGTTTCGTGTTCTGGGGCTATCAATTGTTCATCGTTCTGGCGGCCACCGGCTATGTGCTGGGCGTCACCGAAGCACGCGAATATGCCGAACCGGAATGGTATGTCGATCTGTGGCTTACCGTGGTCTGGGTCGCCTATCTTCTGGTGTTTGGCGGCACCATCATCAAGCGCCGCGAACCGCATATCTATGTCGCCAACTGGTTCTATCTGGCCTTCATCATCACCGTGGCGATGCTGCACATCGTCAACAATCTGTCGCTGCCGGTCAGCTGGGC
>NZ_JANPML010000265.1:0-19917 GCF_031422795.1 Sandarakinorhabdus sp. | reverse complement strand
GGTGAACGGTGCGGCGTTTGGCTGGGGCTTCATCCTGTCGCTGCATTGCGACATCCGTTTTGCCAGCACCTCCGCGCTGTTCAACGCCACCTTCGCCCGCATCGGCGTGCCCGGCGAGAAGGGCGCGGCCTGGCTGCTGACGCGCCACATCGGCCAGGCAAAAGCCATGGACCTGCTGTACACCGCCCGCCGTTTCGACGGGACGGAGGCCAAGGCGCTGGGGCTGGTCAACGATGTGTTCGACGATGAAGCGCTGCTGCCGCACGTGATGGCTTATGCGAAGAATATCGCCACCTTCAGCGCCCCGCGCAGCCTGGCCGCGATGAAGGCGCAGGTGTGGACTGCGCTGGACGAGGATTACACCACCGCTTTCGCCGCGGCCGACAAGGAACAGCATCTGGCCACCGGTACCCACGACTTCCGCGAGGCCTTCACCAGCTATCGCGAGAAGCGGGCACCGCGCTACGAGGGGCGCTGAATCAGGATCAGCTCTTCGGGTCCAGCCGCAGCCGCAGTTCGTGCAGCACGGCCGGTGCCGGCCCCGTGGCAGAGGGCAGCACGAAGCGCGCGCCGCCGGTGCTGGTGGCCGCAACAGCTGTCTTGAGAAAAATTTCGCCGCCCGCCAAGCTCAGACTGCCCAGCCGATCACCCAGGCTGCTGACGAACTTGTCCATCAAATCGGCGAAGGCCTCCGCGCCAACCGGCTGGCTGCCATCAGCGGCTGGCTTGATCGCCTGTTCGGCCAGTTGCGCTTCGGCCCGGGCCAGCAATTTGGCGCTTTGCTGCAATTGTTCCGCCAGCTTGGCCAGCTCGGCCCGCGCGGCGGCCAGTTCGGCCAGTGTTGCATCGGTCGCCGCCACGGCCGCCGCCAGACTGTTGCGCAATCCTTCGGCGACGGCGGTGCTTTGCGTCCTGGCGGTGGCAACCGCCTGCTCAAGCGCGGCGATGCGTTTTTGGTCAGCCGCCCGGGCTTCGGCCAGCCGTTCGGCCACCATGATCACCACCGGATCGCCCGCCGGCACCAAATCCACCCTACCGCGCACCAGGTCGTCCAGCCGCTCGCGCAGCAGCAACACATCTGCCGTTGTCATCGCTGTCACCGGCTTGGCGTCGACGGGTTTTGCTGCAACCGGCTGATCGGTCACCGATGGGGCCGGCACTGGCGGGGCTGCCCTTGGCGGGGCTGGCACCGGCGGGGCTGGCACCGGCGGGGCAACGGCAGGCCTGGCCGGGGAAGCCGTGGCAGCCGCAGGCAATGGGCTCGGCGGCGCGGCCACAGGCGGCACCCGGCTGGCCGGCGCTGCCACCTTTGTCGGTGCTGGCGGAACCGATCCGGCGGCCGGTGTCGCCGCTCGGCGCGCCGGGTTGGGTGGCCGATTGTCAGTTGGTTTCCTCGCCATCACAGCGTTCCATCAAGCAGCCGCACCGCCAGCACATCGCCCTTGTTTGACAAGGCCCGCACCATGGTGCGATCCGCACCGATGGCCGTAAAATCCAGCTGCACATCCACACCCGTTTGCACCAGCGGCGCGATATCCGACAAGTTCAGCATTTCGGCCTGCATATCGGCCCTGGTCAACGGCTTGCGCGGCCCGGTGACTGGCGGCCGCGGCTCTTCAGGGCGGGTCGAGGGTCCGCCGGTTGCCGGCGGTTGCGCCACGCCGGCGGCGTTCACTGTCCCTGCCATCGCCACAAAGCGCATGGTGACCCGCGACAAGGCTTCGGGCGTCACCGTTCCAGCCCGCGCCAGCACCGAATTCACGGCGGCCACCTGCAATGCCGAGCCCTTTGTGCCTTCAACCGTCACCATCATGTCCAGGGTCGCCTCCGACATGGCCATGCGGGTGGGAGCCAGTGGCACCCCTTCAAGCAGCTTGCTTTGCGCATCACTCAGCGATGCCCCCGCAGCACTCAACAACGCGTCAAGATCGATGGCCGGCATCAGCCATCACTCCGTTCGGTTCGCCGGATCGGTTCGATGCGGATGGGCGACGGCACCGGCACCAGCACCGCCGTCAACCGCGACGCCATTTTGGTGTCGCGGTTGAAGCGCCGGTCCATCTGCACATCGCGGGTGGACGCAAACAGGCCGCGGCTTTTCTGCTTGGTCTGTTCGTTGGTGCTTTCCACGATATGCACATCCATCGAAACCTCGATCGTGGCTTCGCGGAACTGGTAGAAGGTTGGCATTATCCCGATTTCCAGCAGGGAAACCGTTTGCAGATCAGCTCTGGAAAAGCTGACATTTCCATCTTTATCAACGGTTTCCGTGATGACTGGAACAATGTCTACCTGCGAATTGGCCAGTTCGACCGCCATTTCGGCACTGGCCCGGTCCAACGCCAGCTGGGCGTCTGCGATGCCTTCCGCCAGCATGCGCACGAGATCGCCAAAGCTGACGTTGGCGACCTCTGGCAGCGGCTGGGCAGGCGATACCAGTGGCGGGCGAAAACCCGGCACGCCGCGCTTGATTGGCTCAATGGCCACGGCTCAGTTCACCGGCGGCGGTGCTGGAACCCGATTGTCCACCGTCTTGATTTGCGGGAACAGCCGCGGCGGCGGCGGCACTGGCACCATGCGGGTGACCAGGCGGCTGGTGCCGTGCACTTCCTTCGAAAATTTGCGGCTATGGGCCACGTCAACCCGCACGCTGGCGCTCCACATGGCAAAACCAACCTTGGCCTTGGTCCCCACCTTGATGCTGGTTTCGGTGTTGAGCGAGGTCTTGATGTCCATCGTCACTTCGATGGTGGCCTCGGCAAACTGATAGAAGGTCGGGAACAGGCCCACCTGCATCAGCGACATTTCCACCGGCGCCGCCGTGACAAAACTGACAGTACCATTGGCCGCGATGGTTTCGGTGATCTGCGGAATGATCTCGATCTTTTCTTCGGCCAGCGCCTTGGCGGTTTCAATGCTGTTGGTATCAAGCGCGCGCTGCGCCTCGGCGATGCCAAGTGCCAGCTTCAGCACCATTTCCGGCAGGGGTACATCAAGTAGTTCTTGTCCGACGCTTGCCATGGTTCTTACTCCTTCAGTGTCAAACGCGATTGGGTGCCAAGATCAGGGCTGGGCACCCACAAGTCTCTGAAAGGCCGCAAAACGCTGCGGGTCGATCGAAATCGGGCCGGCAACGCGCACATCTTCATGCCGCTGCAACAGCGGCAGGTTGCGCAAATCGACGATGGCGACCACGCGATGGCTTGGCAGGGCGGCAACGGCGGTTCCGCCCACCGTTTTGATGGCGGCAAGCGGCGAACGGTACCCAACAATCAGGCACATTGCGCGGCCTTCTGCAGCCGCCGATACATCAGCACCAAAATTGTCAGCAAACTTACTGTGCAGTTGCGGCATATAAATTCCCCACAGACAAAGTGTCCGTGATTCGCAAGTTGGAGTCAAGCAATCCGACCGACAGTAAACAATGCTGTAAACTGATCTGCAGAAAACAGCACTTGTTGACAGGACTCGTCCTGAAATTGGCACTCAGTCGCCAATTCTTTCGTCGATGCATTTGCCACCGAATTGATTACACGGCATTCAGGCCGATTCCGCAACCAACTGTGACATTTGTGTTATTTCCGCGGCGGAACAGGCCTTCAGCCTGCGGTAACCCGGCTACCAGGCTGGCCCGGGCACAAGCGGCGGATCGCTGGCAAGCGCATCAATGATCGCGCGGCGCACGATCGGCGCATAAGTCACGCTGGCAATTTGGGCCCAATTTAACGCCAGCACGGCGATTGCCGTCACCACCGCCCAGCGCCGCGCCTTTGGGCCAGAGACGGTTTCACCTTTGATGCGAACCGGAACGATCTGCCGCCGCCAGACCCAGCCACAGCCGATCAACAGGGGTATGCTGATCCACACCACCAGCAGCATTTCGTAGGCGATTTTGTTGAAGCCGATCATGGCCAGGCCAATCATGGCGAACACCACCAGGATCATGCCGAAAATCGTCCACGCGCCAACGCTGGCGCGAAACTCGTCCTTCAGGGCGCTGAGATCAGCGGCTGCTTCGTCAGGCTCGCCGCTCACATCACCAGCGGGCCGTGTTCCAGCTTGGGCAGCACGTGGCGGCTGAACAGATCGGCTTCGCGGGCGTGCGGGTAGCCGGAGAGGATGAAGGCGTCCATGCCGGCCGCCTGATAGGCCTTCAACTTGGCGACAATCTGATCGGGATCGCCGACCAGCGCCGCGCCGCAGCCGGAGCGGGCGCGGCCGATGCCGGTCCACAGATTGTCCTCGACATAGCCGTCTGAGGCCCCCTTGCCCGCCATTTCGCGCAGTTCGGCCTGGCGCTGGACGCCGACGGACTGGCTGTCGAGCGACTTGGCGCGGATGGCGTCACCGGTGGCGGCGTCGAGCTTGGACAGCAGATGATCGGCGGCGTCGCGGGCCTGGCTTTCCGTTTCGCGCACGATGACGTGAACGCGGTAGCCGAATTTCAGCGTGCGGCCACGTTTGGCGGCGCGGGCGGTCATGTCGGACACGACCTCCTTCACCTTGTCCATCGTGTCGGGCCACATCAGATAGACATCGGCCGCTTCGGCAGCAGCTTCGCGGGCGTCTTCGGACAGGCCGCCAAAATAGAGCGGCGGGCATTTGCCGGAGACGGTCTTCACATTGGGCGGCGGCAGCTGCAGCTTGTAGAACTCGCCCTGGTGATCGAGCGCGTTGCCGTTCAGCAAGACTTTAAGGATGTTCATCACCTCCACTGTGCGATCGTACCGCGGCTTGGAGGCCAGCACTTCGCCCGGCATTTCCGACGAGATGATGTTGACGGTGAGGCGACCGCCCAAAATCTGGTCCAGCGTCGCAATCTGGCGGGCCAGCTGCGGCGGCCAGGTTTCCCCAACACGGATCGCCATCAGCAGGCGGATGCGGTGGGTGAGCGCGGCGATGGCGCCGGCAAACATCTGGGTTTCGATGCCGAGTTGGTAGCCGGACGGCAGCAGGATATTGTCGAAACCGCCCTTTTCGGCGGTCATCACGATATTGCGGCAATGTTCCCAGCTCGATCGCAGGCCCGGATCGGGCACGCCGAGGAATTCATAATCATCGTCGCACAGGGCGGAAAACCAGCTGATTTCAGGGCCACTCATGGCAAATTCTCCCCAAGCGATGCGACCAGGATGGCGTACCATTCCGCCCGCGTGAAGGTGACCTTGAAGGCATCGGCAGCTTCGGCAATGCGCGTTGGATTCTGGCTGCCGACGATGGGCGTTATCCCGGCCGGATGCGCCAGCACCCACGCATAGGCGCATGCCGCGATGCTCACGCCGAACCGGTGCCCGTGGGCGGCCATCGCTGCCTTGACGCGGATCACGCGTTCATCCTCCGCCTTCAACCGGCCCGGGCGCGGATCGCCATCGCCCAGCCGGCCCTGCCCCAGCGGCGACCAACCCAGCACGGACTGGCCCATCTCCATGGCCAGATCGAGCGTGCCATCGAACAGCGGATTCAGCGCCAGCACCGAAAATTCCGGCTGGGTGGAAACCAACGGCGATTTCAGATGCGCGGCCAGCGCGCGGGTTTGCGCGGGCGTGAAGTTGGACACGCCAACGGCACCAATCTTGCCGGCCTGCACCTGGGCATCCAGCGTCGTGGCGACATCAGCCCAGTGGGTGAGCATATCGGGCCGATGGATCTGCCACAGATCGATCCGTTCCACAGCCATGCGGGACAGCGAGGCATCGATGGCGGCCACCAGATATTCCGGCGACGAATCATAGGGCACGCCCATGCTGATGCCGCCCTTCGATGCCAGCACGATCTGCCCGCGCAGGGCCGGCGCTGCCTTGAACACGCGGCCCAGCAAGGCTTCCGACGCGCCAAACGGTTCATCATTGTCGGGCCCGTAAATATCGGCCGTATCGAAAAAGTTGATGCCGGCAGCCAGTGCAGCTTCGCAGCGGGATTGCGCGGCGGCGACATCATTGCCGGCAAAGCGCCACATGCCCCAGGCCAGCGGGCTGACCATAAATTCGGACTTGCCCAGCGGGCGGCGATTGGGGCTTAGAGCGATCTGCGACATTTTGGTCTGATAGCGCGAGGATATGGCAAATGGGAAGCACCGATACGATCCGTTGGGGCATTGTGGGCTCCGGCATGATGGCGCTGGAACATGTCGCCAATATCCAGTTGCTGGGCGGCGGCACCATCACCGCCATCGCCGATCCGGTGCCGGCCTGCCTTGATCGGGCGGAAAAGGCGATCGGTCATGCCGTGGCGCGCTTCCAGGATGCAGCGGCGCTGGCGGCATCGGGCCTGTGCGACGCCGTGGTGGTTGCCTCGCCCAATTTCACCCATCGTGAGGTGCTGGGGCCGCTGATGGACGCTGGCCTGCATATCTTGTGTGAAAAGCCACTGGCGACCACACTGGACGACGCCAAGGCCGTTGCCGCCACCGTGACGGGTTATGACAAGACCTTCTGGACCGCGATGGAATATCGCTTCATGCCGCCGGTTTCGGAATTCGTCAGCCACATCCACGCCGGCAAGGTCGGGCGGCTGCAGATGCTTTCCATCCGCGAGCACCGCTTCCCCTTTCTGGTGAAGGTGGGTGACTGGAACCGGTTTTCGATCAACAGCGGCGGCACCATGGTGGAAAAATGCTGCCACTTCTTCGATCTGATGCGCCATGTCGTGCAGTCCGAACCGGTGCGCGTTTATTGCAGCGGCGCGATGGACGTGAACCATCGCGACGAGCGCTATGACGGCAAGACGCCAGACATCATCGACAACAGCTATACGGTGGTGGATTTCGCCAACGGTGTGCGCGCCTGCCTCGATCTGTGCATGTTTGCCGATGGTGCGCAGCAGCAGGAGGAGATCATCGCCACCGGTGACAAGGCGCGCCTTGATGTGCTGATCCCGGCTGGCGACATCATCCATTCCCCCCGCGTCGGCTTCATGAATCCCAAGCAGGCGACGCGCTGGCATGTCGAAACCCCGGCAGATGCGCTGGCGGCCGGGCAGCATCATGGCTCCACCTTCTTCCAGCACCGGCATTTTGCAGCTGCGGTGCGCGGCAGCGGCCCGGTGATCGTGACGGCCGATGACGGCCTGCGCGCCGTTGCCATCGGCCTGGCCGCCGAAATCTCGGCCAGGGAGCATCGCGTCGTGACCATGGCGGAACTGGGTCTGTAAGGCCCCAAATCGAGTGTGACTCTGCTGCCACAGCGTTGCCAGAACTGCACAAGAACAGCCTGGGCGTGGATTGACCTGCTTCAAGAAAGCCTGTCTGGGCAGCGCAACACGTCGCAGCGAACCTGCGCACGAAAACCGGCGTTCGTCCGGTCAATTTAAGGGGAGTGACATGATCCGTAGCATCCTGATGAGTTCCGCCGCATTGTTTGCCGTGGCCGCCGCGCCCGCCTTTGCGCAGAGCGCTGCTGCTGATGAGCCGGCTGAAATCGTCGTCACCGCCCAGAAGCGCAGCGAGCGCCTGCAGGACATTCCGGTCGCCGTGTCGGTGGTCGGCGCCGATCAGCTGAGCCGCCAGGCTGTGCTCAACCTGGAAAACGCCCAGTATCTGGTCCCCACCCTGAACTTCCGCAAGTCGGGGACCACCATCAACCAGTCGCTCTATATCCGTGGCGTTGGCACGGCCACGTTCAGCCTTGCTGGCGAACCGTCGATCTCCACCGTGCTTGATGGCGTCGTGCTGGCCCGCGCTGGTGAAGCCTTTTCCGATCTGGTCGATATCGAGCGCATCGAAGTGCTGCGCGGCCCACAGGGCACGCTGTTCGGCAAGAACGCGTCGGCCGGTGTGGTCAACATTGTGACCAAGCGCCCGGGCGAAACGCTGGGCGGCTATGCCGAAGGCGGCTGGTTCTTTGGTAACGGCAACGAATATCGCGTGCGCGGCAGCGTTGATCTGCCGCTGGGCGAAGGCATCCGCAGCCGCTGGACCGCCTTCTATGGCAATTATGAAGGCAATATCTTCAACGATGCCGCCAATGTGAACCGCCGCGTCAACGGCTATGATCGCTATGGCGTTCGCGGTGTGGTCGAAGCCGATCTCACCGAAAAGGTGAAGCTGACCCTGATCGGCGACTATCGCCGCGCCAACGATGATTGCTGCGCCGAAGTCATCGGCGACGTGCCCGCCGGCCCGGCCGGTCTGGCGCTGGCCGGCATCAACTTCCAGGGCGACGAAACCCGCACCATCCGCCAGAATCTGGTGACGCGGACCGAGGAAGAAAGCTACGGCCTGTCGCTGCAGGCGGATATCGAAGTCGGCACCTCCACCTTCACCTCGATCACCGCCTGGCGCCGGTATGACAACAACGAAATCCGCGATGGTGACTGGTTCGACCGTCCGGTCGCTGGCCAGGCCCAGCTGCACGATCTGGGCCCGCAGACCGGCACGACTCTGAGCCAGGAACTGCGGCTGACCTCGGCGAAGGACCAGTTCTTCTCCTATGTGCTCGGCGCGTTCTTCAGCCGTGCCGTCACCGAACGTACCTTCACCCGCAACGTCACGCGCTGCGGCGGCACGCCTACGCCGCTGGCGCTGGTCAACTGCGGCAGCGCCGGTGCTGCGCCGACGGAAAATGTCAGCGGCACCGCCACTTTTGGTTCGGCTTTCGACAACTATGCCGTGTTCGGCCAGGGCGTGCTCAACTTCAGCGAAAAGCTGAAGGGCATTGTCGGCGCCCGCTTCACGATGGACGAACTGTCGATCTTCCACAGCCGCGTCGCCACGCCGAACATCGCCGGCCTGCCGGGCATTCAGCGCAATTTCGATCAGGGCGTGTTTGATACCAGCAGCTTTGGCGCCAACAACGGCAACCCGCTGGCCAGCAATGGCACGCCGTTCCGGGCCAAGACGAGCGCCACCAATTTCTCCGGCAAGCTCGGCCTGCAGTATGAATTCAGCCGCGACGTGATGACCTATGCCAGCTACACCCGTGGCTACAAGGGTCCGGCGTTCAACACCTTCTTCAACCTGAATGCCACCGGCACCAACGCCATCGCGCCGGAAACGGCCGACAGCTACGAAGTCGGCATGAAGAACACACTGTTCGGCGGCAAGCTGGTGCTGAACCTGGCGGCTTATTATGCCAAGTATCGCAACTTCCAGGCCAATATCCCTGATCTGGTCGCCGGCGTGCCGGTTACCCGCTTCACCAATGCTGGCAGCGTTTCCACCCGCGGCATCGAAGCTGATTTCCTGCTGCGCCCGGTCAAGGATCTGAACATCAGCGGCGGCCTGGCCTTCACTGATGCCCAGGTCGACAATTTCCTGCAGATCCCGGGCCAGCCGATCATCCCGGCCGGCACTCCGCTGGGCTTTGCCCCACGCTGGAAGGGCACGCTGGGCCTTGATTATCGCTATCGCACCGGTGGCGCGATCGATATCGCCCTGGCCGGCAACGTCTCGACCCAGTCGAGCCAGCTGAGCCTGTTCGACGTCAACCCGTTGCTGCGCAACCTCAGCTATATCCGCCCCTACAGCCTGGTCGATCTGCAGTTCGGCCTCGTGGAAAAGGATGATCGGTTCCGCGTGACGGTGTTCGTGAAGAATCTGTTCGATCAGAGCTTCCCGGCGCAGATCACCAACTCCGGCCTGGGCGGCAACCAGCTGGTTGGCCTGCGTTATCTGGTGCCGCGTGAAGCGGATCGGTATTTCGGCGTGATGGGTAGGGTGAACTTCTAATCGCCGCCGGGCGCGCAAATAGCCCTGCTATTTGCCGACTCCGGCAAGATCAGACGGCGAGCGAAAAAGGCGGCCCCAAAGGCCGCCTTTTTTGACTCGTCCGACCCCGGATCAAGTCCGGGGCAGGCATTGCGGCTTTGCCGCGCTCTTCGTTGCTTACTTCCTACTCACCCCAAACGGACTCGGCGGCTCCGCCGCCGGCCGTGCCCACCAGACCCAAACTCAGCCGCGCCTACTCCCCCGCCGCCGCCTCGATCTCGTCAATCGCGTCATCGCTCAACCCGAAATGATGCCCCACTTCGTGCACCAGCACATGGGTCACCAGCACTTCCAGCGTCTCACCGCTTTCGGCCCACACATCCAGCATGGGGCGGCGATAAAGGAAGATCATATCGGGCAGCGCGCCAGACGGCACATCGCCTTTCATCCCGACATGGCGACCCCAGTAGAGGCCGAGCAGATCCCATTCGGTCTCGAGGCTCATCTCGGTCATCACCGTTTCGTCGGGGAAATCCTCGACCTTCAGGATAACGCTGGCGAGGTGACGGCGGAACTGCTCGGGCAACCGCTCCACGGCGGCTTGTGCGAGACGTTCGATATCGGCAAGTGTGGGGGGGAACAACATGTCCCCACCATAGAGAGGAAGTCGGCCATGGTCGAGAAGCTGGATGAAGCCGCCCGCGCCGCACTGGGCCATGATGCGCCAGATTGGGGGCTGGACGGCGAGCACCTGAAGCGGAGCTTCCGTTTCAAGGATTTCAATGAGGCCTGGGGCTTCATGAACCGGGTGGCACTGCTGGCCGAAGCCCAGGATCACCATCCAGAATGGTTCAATGTTTACAACAAGGTGGAGATCGCGCTGACCACCCATGACGCCGGCGGGCTGTCAGCACGCGATGTGCGGCTGGCAAAGGCGATCAACGCGCTGCTGGGCTAGGTCCAGAAGTTGGGCCCAGAATCCAGGCCCTGAAACAACAAGGGCGGCGCCTTGCGGCACCGCCCTCGTGAACCGCAATCGCGGTAGATCAATCTTCCGATTCGACCGTCGGCGCGCCGGGGCCGTTCTTCTTGATGGATTCGATGGCGTTCACCGCCGAGGCCTTGGAATTATAGCCCTGCGTCGAGAACATCACTTCGCTGTTGTACATGAAGCGCACGCGATATTCGCCGGCCTTGTCTTTGTAGAGTTCGAATTTGTGAGCCATTATGCTTCTCCTCCCAATTGCACGGACACGCTATTACGCGATTCGCGCAGCGTCAACCGGGCGGCAGCAGGCCGTAGATCACGCAGGCTTGGGCGTTAAGCGGATAAAGCGGCGGTTGCAGCGTCACCTGCACATCGCCGGCCAGTTTCTCCAACCCCGGCGGCGGCGCTGGCGCGGCCATCATGGCGGGCGCGGCATCGGCGTAACGCGCCATGGATCCTGATACCTGCACATCTGTGGCCGGGCTTTCGCCGGCATAGCTGGGCCAGCCAGCCAGCACCTGCGTCTGGCAGACGCCGCCCGACGGATCGATGACCTTCACCATCCCAAGCCTGCTGCCGGCCGCTGCCGTGGCCAGCCGGGCGCGGCGCGCGGCATCCTTGATTGCGGCTTCATACAGCCAGGTTTTCACGGCGTTTTCCGGTTCAAGCTGGAAATTTGGCGTGTCGATGGCCGACGGACGGGCAGCAACGGCCAGGCGATAGGCACGCTCCAGCACATCGGTGTCGCGCACTTCAACGCTGAGCACTGCGGTCACTTCATAAGATTCGATCATGTCGGCGCGCTGGTTTTCCACCAGCGTGCCATCCTTCTGGCGATACTGATCATAAAGCGGCCGGGTGGACAGGCTGGTGGTCAGCCGCACGCGCTCTTTGCCCAGCGCCGCGAGTGCCGCATCCAGTTCCCTGGCCTTGGCCGTCGCCGCCGTGGTGGCGGCAGCGGCGGTCTTTTCGACAGCCGAAAAACGGGCCGCAAAGCGCGCACGGTTGGCCGGCACTTCGGTGCGGACATGGCCCATCGAGGCGATCACCGGGTCCTTCATCCACCACGGCGCCGGGATGAACGGCTGGCCGATGCTGGCCGGCGGGGTTTGGGCAATGGCGGGAGCCGCAATGAGGACGGCGAGGAGGAGGGATTTTTTCATAGCGGCGATACTGGCGCGCCATGTGTTGCAGAAAGATGAACGGGCGGGCGCTGTCCTACACGAGCAAGGTCTGTCATGCTGGCCATGCGATTGGTTGGGCCGACGCGCGGGGGGAGTTGGGCGGACTGAAAACCCGCGAGATGCGTAAAAAGTGTCAAATCTGGCGTTGCGAAGCTGATGAACGGGCTCTTTGAAAATCGGATAGAATCGGGCGCTGTCAGGCCGACAGGGAAGCCACTGGCACGCGGCCAGCGGCGGAGCCGCCGAGTCCGCTTTTGCGGTAAAGGAAGAAGGCGGAAAAGGCGTGGCAGAGCCACAATGCCCGCCCCGGACTTGATCCGGGGTCGGACGAGTCAAAAAGGGCGGGGAATGCCCCGCCCTTTTCGCTCGCCGTCCGCTCTCGAGCGAGTCGGGAAATAGTGCTGCGCACTATTTCCGCGCCGCTCATCGAGGCGCCATTCGGATCCCACCATCCAACCGCACGTCCTCGCCGTTGAAATAGGAATTGCGGCACATTTCCACCGCGAGGCTGGCATATTCTTCCGGACCGCCCAGACGCTTGGGAAACAACACGGTCGCTGCAAGCGCGGCCTTCACATTGTCCGGCGCGCCCTGCAGCAGCGGGGTGTTGAAGATGCCGGGCAGGATGGTGTTGACGCGGATGCCGTCATTCGACAGATCGCGTGCAATCGGCAGGGTCATGCCAACAACGCCGCCCTTCGACGCCGAATAGGCGGCCTGGCCGATCTGGCCATCTTCCGCCGCCACCGAAGCGGTGTTGACGATGGCGCCGCGTTCGCCGTTTTCCATCGGCTCCAGCGTCAGCATGCCGGCAGCCGATTTGGCGATGCAGCGGAAGGTGCCAACCAGGTTGATCTGGATGATGCGATCAAAGGCATCGAGCGGGAAATGCTTGATGCTGCCGTCTTCCTTGGAGCGGCTGGCGGTTTTCACGGCGTTGCCGGTGCCGGCGCAGTTGATCAGGATCCGCTCCTGACCAATCGCGGCGCGGGCCTTGGCAAAACCGGCATCAACCGACGCATCGTCGGTGACGTTGACGTTGCAGAACACGCCGCCGATTTCGGCCGCCACGGCCTCACCCTTTTCAGGGTTCATGTCGAAGATGGCGACCTTGACGCCTTGCTTGGCGAGCAGGCGCGCTGTTGCCGCCCCCAGACCCGACGCGCCGCCAGTGACGACAGCTGAACAACCTTCCAGATTCATGTGAGCCTCCCAAGTTCAATGTGATGATTTCCGCTTATGGCAGGCCGTTCATCGCCCGCAACCTTTCCAAAGCGTCAGCCCGCTGCGTCCGGACTTTTCTCGGTCCGTTTCAACTGCGCTTCACGCCAGGCCAGATAGATGGTCGATCCCAGGATCAGCGCACCGCCAGCCAGCGTGATGGCGTCATAGCGTTCATCAAACAGCAGCACGCCGGCTGCCGTGACGAGCCCAAAGCGCACGAAATCCAGCGGCAGCACGGCCGAAGCTTCGGACAAGGAAAAGGCCTGGGTGAGGCTGAGTTGGCCAATGGCGGCCGCTGCACCGATGCCGACCAGCAGCGGCCACACCGCCACCGGCGGGATCTGCCAAACAAACAGCGCGACAGCCAGGCTGGGCAAGGTGGTCAGGATGAACGCCCAGGCCGCAACGGCACGCGGATCATCCACCCCCACCAGGCTGCGCATGGCGACAATCGAATAGCCGGTGCTGACCGCCGAGACGATGGCCGCGACAATGCCCGGCGTTAGCGGCACTGCGCCGGGGCGCAGCACCAGCAGCATGCCGACAAAGCCCACGGCCAGGGCTGCGATGCGCCGCGCCCGAATGCGCTCGCCCAGCACCAGTACAGCCCCCAGCGTGCCAAACAGCGGCGCGGTGTAGTTGATGGCCAGCGCATCGGCCAACGGCGCGTTGGCCACGGCATAAAAGGTGCACATGGTGGCAATGAAGCCCGAGGTTGCCCGCGCCAGATGCAGCGGCAGCCGTGCGCGCTGGATCAGGCCCGGCGTGCGCAGGATCATCGGCATCAGGAAGCACAGGCCGATCAGGTTGCGAAAGAACACGATCTCGAAACTGTGCAGCATGCTGGCGGCATAACGGATCATCACCCACATCGACGCGAAGGCGAAACAGGAGAGGATGAACCAGAAGGGGCCAGACTGGCTGAGACGCTGCACGCCCCCGGGTTACGCGGAACCAGCGGTGCTGGAAAGGCCGATCAGCCGAGGCAGTGAGCCGTCGGCGTCAACCGTCAACCATCCAGCAAGCGGGTCAGCGTGGCGACGTCGCTATCGATCTCGCGATCATCAGCGCGCAATTGTTCGACCCGTTTGACCGCGTGCATCACCGTGGTGTGATCCCGCTTGCCAAAACGCCGGCCAATCTCGGGCAGCGAACGCGGCGTCATCTTCTTGGCCAGATACATGGCAATCTGGCGCGGCCGGGCGACTTCACGCGCGCGGCGTTCCGACAGGAGATCGGCAACTTTCAGGCCATAATAATCGGCAACCTTGCGCTGGATCTCGTCGATGGTCAGCTTCTTTTCGTGCGCGCGCAGCAGATCGGCCAGCGTTTCACGGGTGAATTCGAGGCTGACCGGCTTGTTCACCAGCATTGCAAATGCCGTGACGCGGTTGAGCGCGCCTTCCAGTTCCCGCACGTTGGCTGTGATCTTGCGCGCCAGGAACTCGACCACGTCATCGGGAACGGTCACCCGGTTGCTGAGCACGGACACCTTGGCGTGCAGGATGTTCAGCCGCAGCTCGTAATCGGCCGGGTTGATATCGGCGACCAGCCCCCAGGCCATGCGCGACAGGATGCGTTCCTGGATGCCTTCGAGATTCTGGGGTGAGCGATCAGCCGTGATCACCAGCCGTTTTCCGGCACCGATGATCTCGTTCATGGTGTGGAAGAATTCTTCCTGAGTGGATTCCTTGCCGGCAATGAACTGCACGTCGTCGATCATCAGCAGATCGACCGAGCGCAGCCGCTGCTTGAAGCTGATCGTGTCCTTGGCCCGCATGGCGGCCATGAATTCGACCATGAACTTCTCGGCCGAAAGATAGGCGACACGGGCCCCCGGATGATGCGCCAGATAGGCGTTGCCGATGGCATGCATCAGGTGCGTCTTGCCTAGGCCCGTGGTGCCATGCAGGAACAGCGGGTTGAAACCCGGCGGCCCTGGTTCGGCCATGGCCAGCGCAGCGTTGTAGGCCAGCTCGTTGGACTTGCCGACGATGAAATTATCAAAGCTGTAGCGCACGTCGACCGGCAAGGGCTGGCTGACTGCCGGCGCAGTGGCCTTTGCAACGGGCGGCGCCACCATGGCCTGGCCCTGCTGAATGGCCACACGACGGATCGACGGCTGGTGCATTGACCAATGGCGACGCAGCAGATCGGCAAAGTTGCTGGTGACCCAATCAGCCGCAAAGGCCGATGGCGCCGCCAGACGCAGCGTATCACCGTCGCAGCCGACCAGCACCAACGGTGCCAGCCAGGCTTCATAGCTGTGATCGCCGGCATCAGCCTTCAGGCCAACGCGCACGCGATTCCAAACGTCCCGATCGTTGGCGGAAAAGTCGATCGACCCAACCTGCGGCACCGGCTGAAAGCCAGAAGGCATAACTGATGCAACAGCCGTCGACACGCACCCCACCCTTCCGCCGACCCCGGCAATTGTTCGCAGCCCCCACCTGCGGAGGTCTACCTGAATATAGAACGCACGATGCCAGCCGGCCGTTTTCAGCCAGGCGCAGTAGCCCCACTGCGCCTGAAACAGGGCACAGCCAGCATCGCGAGTTGCGTGATCAAACCGTTTGGCGTTCATCACGCCGGCCGGTTCAAACCCATCGCCAAATAAGCAGGGCGGGCGCAGCGCTGCAAGCGGCCAATTTCCATCCACAGCCAAATAAAGCTGTTGACAGCCCATCCGGAGACTTACCGTGGAGAGGGCTGCAACTCTTTGGATTTGCAGCCCGAATCATTGCCGCTTGTGGAAGCGCCCAGCGCGTCGTGCGAGCTAAGCGCTTGGATTTTTTGTGTCAAACCGATGACGCTTTGATGACTGCCGGCTCGACATGGGGGTTGTGTTGCGGTGCAGCTATTTGCTGGTGCGCTGCAACAGATCGAGGCTTGTTCCACCTTTGATCCATTGGCCGGCGCGCAAAGCCGCCGAATCGGCAATTTCAGTGGCGAATCGACAGCGTCAGCCGCGAATCACCCCCGGGCCGGGATCCTCCCGCGGCGAAGACAAATTGACGCAAAAACGGGGCGTCGCCATTTGGCAACGCCCCGTTTTGAAACTGGCCGGACGGCGCCGCAGCACCGCCGTTGATCAGGCGGTAACCAGACCCTTCACGCGAGCAGCCAGACGGCTGATCTTGCGCGACACGGTGTTCTTGTGAAGCACGCCCTTGGCGACGCCGCGCATCATTTCGGGCTGGGCAGCCTTCAGCGCTTCAGCGGCGGCAGCACCGTCACCGGCGGCGAGGCTCGATTCGACCTTCTTCACGAAGGTGCGGATGCGGCTGACGCGCGCCTTGTTGATCTCGGCGCGGCGAGCATTGCGGCGGATGCGCTTTTCAGCCTGGGGCGTGTTGGCCATGATTTCCTGCAAGTCTGATCAATGATGGGCAGGCACAAGCCCTTGAGGGGCCGCGCCAGAAGGAGAGCGCCATAAGCGAGGGTCGGCCTGCGGTCAAGTCTTTCGGTGCGTACGAGCCATCGGTTGGCATGCCGAACAGAAAAAACTTGATCGGCCGGACTGGACGATGCGCTCAACCGGCGCAGCGCAGACCGTGCAGGCATCGCCTTCCCGTCCGTATACGGCAAAATCCTTCTGGAAATAGCCCAATGTGCCATCCGGCGCCGCATGATCGCGCAGCGTTGAGCCGCCCGCCGCAATCGCCTCTTCCAGCACGGCAGGGATAGCGGGCCACAGTTGCTTCAGTTGCGCTGCTGTCACCTGCCCGCCCGGGGTTTCGGGGTGGATGCCAGCGCGGAACAGCGCTTCGCACACATAGATATTGCCCAGGCCGGCAATCAGCCGCTGATCAAGCAGGATCGCCTTGGCCGGCGCCAGCCGATCACCAAAGATGCGCTTCAGCAGCATCAGGTCATAATCCGGCCCCAGCGGTTCGGGGCCAATGCCCGCCAGCAGCGGGTGGGCTGCCGCCGCATCGGTTGCGACCAGATCCAGGCTGCCGAAACGCCGCGCATCGTTGAACGCCACCACACGGCCATTGGCAGTTTCGAACACGACATGATCGTGTTTTTCCCGTTTATCGGGATCGACCCGCATCCGCCCCGACATGCCGAGATGGATGATCAGCGTGTCGCCGCGATCGGTTTCCACCAGTCCGTATTTGGCGCGCCGGCCCAGCCGCACGACGGTCGCGCCGGTCAGCCGCTGGCCCAGCCCTTCGGGCAACGGCCGGCGCAGGTCGGGCCGGTGGGCGACAACCCGCGTGAAGCGCTGGCCCTCCCACACTGGGGTCAGGCCGCGCATCACGGTTTCGACTTCGGGCAATTCAGGCATCCCCGCGACATAGGCGGCGTTTGCATGGCCGCCAAGCCTCGGCTAAGCCGCGCCGACAAGAAGGACAGACGATGACCGACACCGTCAGCTTTGGCTATGAACAGGTTGCTCCGGACGAAAAGACCCGCCGGGTCGGCGAAGTCTTTCGTTCGGTGGCCAAGCGCTATGACATCATGAACGATGTAATGTCGGCGGGCATGCACCGGCTGTGGAAAGATGATTTCGTCCGCCGCGTGTCGCCGCGCGCTGGTGAAGACATTCTGGATATGGCCGGAGGCACTGGCGACATCGCCTTTCGCATGGAAAAATCCGGCGCCAACATCACGGTGGCCGATATCAACCCGGCCATGCTGGAAGTCGGCATGGAGCGCGCGGCCGAGCAAGGGCTGACTGGCCTGATCTGGCGTGAGGAAAATGCCGAAACCCTGTCGTTCCCGGATCGCAGTTTCGATGCCTACACCATCGCTTTTGGCATCAGGAATGTGACCGACATCCCGGCGGCCCTGAAGGAAGCCCACCGCGTGCTGCGCTATGGCGGGCGTTTTTTCTGCCTCGAATTTTCGACCACCACCTGGCCGGGCTTTGCCGAGGTTTATGACGTCTATTCGGAAAAACTGGTGCCGCGCATCGGCGAGATGGTGGCCAAGGATGGCGATTCCTATCGCTATCTGATCGAATCGATCCGCCGCTTTCCCAAGATGCCAGACTTTGCCGCGATGATCAGCGCGGCTGGGTTTACCCAGGTGCGCTATACGCCGATCCTGGGCGGCGCCGTTGCCATCCATTCGGGATGGAAGGTCTGAATTGATCGCCATCATTCACCTGTGGCGGCTGCTGGTTTGGGGCCGGCGCATGGCCCGGCACGGCGTGCTGCGCCCGTTTGAAGACACGCGGCTGCCGCTTTCGATCCGACTGGTGGCCAAGGTCGCCCGCTTCGGCACCGGCGCACCGAAAACCCCCGATTTCGCCGCCGGCCTTGCCGCCGTTGGCCCCGCCGCCATCAAACTGGGCCAGGCGCTGGCCACGCGGCCCGATCTGATCGGGATCGAAGCTGCCACCGATCTGGCCCGCCTGCAGGATGCGCTGCCGCCCGTCCCGTTCAGCCAGATCGAGCCTGCCCTGAACGCAGCCTATGGCGGCGACTGGAAGACCCGTTTTGCCGAGATCGATCCGGTGGCGGTCGCCGCTGCCTCGATCGCGCAGGTGCACAAGGGCGTCACCGCCGAAGGCCGCGTTGTCGCCATCAAGCTGCTGCGACCGGGCATCGAAGCCGACGTGACGACCGCGCTGGCCACCTATGAATGGGGCGCCGGCCATCTTGAAACGCTTGGCGGCGAATTTGCCCGGCTGCGCCCGCGCGCCATCATCGCCACCTTCAAAAGCTGGATCGAAGCCGAGCTCGATCTGCGCCGCGAAGCCGCCAACGCGTCGGAACTGGCCGAGATTCTGGCCGGGGAGGCGGATTTCCTTGTACCCGGCATCGATTGGCAGCGATCCACCCGCCGCATTCTGGTGATCGACTGGATCGACGGGGTGAAAGTATCTGATCGCGCCGCCCTTGCCGCACTCGATATCGATCGTGCTAGGCTGGGCCGCGTGCTGGTCAACGGTTTCCTCGCGCAGGCCATCGCCAAGGGCTTCTTTCACGCCGATCTGCACCAGGGCAATCTGTTCGTGATCCCACCCGATGCCAGCTGCGATCATGCCCGCATCGGCGTCATCGATTTTGGCATCATGGGCCGCATCAATCGCCGCGCCCGGCTGTATCTGGCCGAAATCCTGCATGGCCTCGTCACCGGCAATTATGCCCGCGTCGCCGAAATCCATTTCGAAGCCGGCTATGTGCCGCCGCACCACAATCAGGGGGCTTTTGCCACGGCCCTGCGCGCCGTGGGCGAACCCATCCGGGGACGGCAGGCCAAAGACATCGCCATCACCGATCTGCTGGAAGGCCTGTTTTCCATCACCCGCAGTTTCGACATGCCGGTGCAGCCGCACCTGCTACTGCTGCAGAAAACCATGGTGATGGTCGAAGGCGTGGCGCTGACCATCGATCCCCACGTGAACATGTGGGAAGTCGCAGAACCCTATGTGCGGACGTGGGTGCGCGACGAGATGGGCCCGGAAGCGGTGATTGCCGACCGGTTGGTGCTCAACGCCCGCGCGCTGCGCCAATTGCCACGCATCTTCCGCCAATGGATCGCTGAAAATCCCATGCCCGGTGCTGCCCCGCCGCAAGCGCCGTTGCCGCCCCTGCCGGTGAGGTCGGCAGGCGGCTGGTCCACGCCGTGGCTGCTGCTGGCGGTCGGGCTTGGCGCGGCTGCGGCGATGTTGCTGGGCTGATCGGGCGCTTGCACGATCTGGCCGTTCGGCCTATGGCCGCGCCCATGCCAAATCCTGTCAAAGCCCCCCTGAAAGCCATAGTCACCGTCACCCTGAAAATTGGCGTGCTCGACCCGCAGGGCCGGGCCATCGAATCGGCCCTGAAAGGCCTGGGTTTCGAAGGCGTCGGTGAAGTCCGCGCTGGCAAGATCATCGAGCTGGAACTAGCCGAAGGCACCACTCGCGAAACCGTCGAAGCCAT
>NZ_JANPML010000264.1:0-1714 GCF_031422795.1 Sandarakinorhabdus sp. | reverse complement strand
TACATCCGGGATCAATGGCGGCAAGATCGGCCTGTACGGCACCAGCGGGGTAACGCTGGCGGCCACTGCGCTGCTTGATGCCAGTGCCGATGGCTATGCGGCGAACGACACGCGCGCCGCGACCGGCGGCACCATCGAGATCGGCACCGCCGGCACCGGCAGCATCGTGGTGGCGCCAGGCGCCCGGATCGATGTGGCAGCCCGACGGCCGGGCATCCGGCTGGTCGAACAGTTGCGCAAGGATCCGCTGACGCTGAGCGACACGCTGACCTACAACTACGCCCAATCCGATACCGGCGGCAGCGTGGCCTTCCGGGCCCCCGTCACGCTTGATGGTGCCAACCGCGAGACGGTCGACATACGGTATGCCGGCAGCATCGCTGGCGCACGCGAAGTGTCGGTCGAAGGCTTCAGGATTTTCGATCTTGGCACGATGGCGCTGGCGAGTTGCGCAAATGCCGATATCTGCATCAACGATCTCGGCCAGGCTGTGCTCGATCTCAACGCCATGCCCGCGACCAACCGACTGGGCTCGACGATCGCCGGATCAATTCCCGAATTCGTCCGCAACTTCGACCTTTCGGCATCGAACGCCGGGCTGGGCGCGCTGGTTCAAGACCCCAATTTCCGCGCCCGGCCGGGCGTCCAGCTTGAATATGTCGGCGATATCGTGCTGGCGTCGAACTGGAATCTCGGCGCGGCCACGGTCAATGTGGCAGCCGCGCTGGCCGATGGGCTGATGGCGCGGTCAGCGCAGCTGGGCAACGGGCTCAACTATGTCGTGCCCGGCAAGGAATCAGAATTGTTCAGCGGCGTGTCCGCCGGCGGCGTGCGCTATAGCGATTTCATCTATCGGGTTGGTGGCCGCGCCGATGGCGAAGCCGGGGTGCTGACGCTGCGCGCCGGCGGCACTCTCGACATCCGCGGCTCGATCAGCGACGGCTTCTTCAACTTCGCCGACCAGACGGCGCCCGAATATCTCAGCTTCCAGCTGGGCGGCGGCAACCGCGATTACCGTCCGGCATTCGAGGTCAGCTGCGGTGGGTTCTCCATCCCGTGCGACGATATCGCCACGCCCTTCTTCGCCTCGCCCGGCTCCCTTACGCCGCCGCTGCCGTTCAGCGACATCATCAATATTTCGGTCAACCGCCTGGTGCGTGGCAGCGACAGCGTGGCCAGCCTGGGCAACCCCATTGCCCCTTATAGCGCCGCCGCCAACAGCCCCGGCGCATTGGGCCTGCAGGCGCAGGGCGCTGGTGATCCGATCGGCAGCGCCGTGGTGGCGCCCTTGCTCGACGGTGGCAAGGCTGCTGCATCATTCAGCCTGCGCCTTGTCGGTGGCGCTGCCGCCGATGGCGCGCTGACCCTGGCGGTCACCGCCGATCCACTGGCGGTTGCGGCGTCTGCTGTTGGCAAGGTCAGCGTCTCCGGCGGGTCGGCCTATCGTGCTGCGCCGCTGGTTGTCCCGCAGCGCTACGCCGGCGACCTTGAACTGAGCAACCGCGATCCCAATCAGGGCGTGACCTTCTCGGCGGCGCCATCGGCGCTGCGCGACCTGCTCGAACAGAATATCGTCGTCCTTGATGGGACCAACTACACGCGGCTGACGCTGTCCGGGGCGCCCACTGCGGTCCGGATCTTCCTGGTCAACGCCGCTCGGAATTATATCGCGGCCAACAATATTCCGGCCGATGAATATCAATTCTTCGGTCCC
>NZ_JANPML010000263.1:0-2618 GCF_031422795.1 Sandarakinorhabdus sp. | reverse complement strand
GCGGCGGCGGTAACGGGCAGTTCGGCGGTGAAGCTGGCGCGCTGGGCATCGAGCACGGCGCGCATCGATGCGGCATCGCGGGCATCCCATTGTGCAGTGTTGGCAATCGTGGCCATCGTTTGTCTCTCCATTCGTGTGGCGCACAGCCTAGGCCGGGATGCCGGCTTCGCCAAGCTGCCGAATCAGGCCGGGCAAAGGTCACAAAGGTCACGCATTTCCCGGGTTTCAGGATGGTCGCGGCGCCCTTGCTGGCGCGCTGCCAGTACACGCCCGTGCGCCAGCATGGCATGCTTTGCCGGGTGTAGGACAGTGTGCTGTTCTGCGCCCTTTCGTCAGGCTGGCGGGCCACGCGGCTTTGCGGCATCGTGCAGCCAACAAAAGAACACGCCTGGGGAAATCGTATGACCAACTTGCCCGCCCAATTTCCGGCCATGTCGATTGCCGAAGCCCACGCGCTGCTCACCGCGCCGGGGCAGCCGCTGGAGATGGAGACGGTGTCCATCGCGGGCCGGCCGACGCGGGTGTGGAAGAATGCGCCGCAATCGCTGGCGCACAGCTTTGCCGCTGGCCGCGCCCACGGCAACAAGATCTTCCTGGTGCTGGATGACGAACGGGTGACGTATGAAGCCTTTGCCCGCGCCACGCTGGCCCTGGCGGAGCAGTTGAAGGCCGATGGCCTGAAAAAGGGTGACCGCGTGGCCGTGGTGATGCGTAACCTGCCGGAATGGCCGGTGGCCTTTTACGCGGCCAGCCTGTGCGGTGCCATCGTCACGCCCCTGAACGCGTGGTGGACCGGCGGCGAACTGGAATATGGCCTGACCGACAGCGGCACCAAAATGCTGATGATCGATGCCGAACGCTATAACCGCATCGCCGAACATCTGCCCAACTGCCCCGATCTCGAGCAGATCTATGTCACCCGCGCCAGTGAGATGGAGCTGGGCGATCCGCGCGCCCGCCGGCTGGAAGAAGTGATCGGCTGGCCGATGGATTGGGCATCATTGAAGGATCGCGCCATCCCGGCCGAGGCGCTGACGCTGCAACCCGAAGACGATGCCACCATTTTCTATACCAGCGGCACCACCGGCAAGCCCAAGGGCGCGCTGGGCACCCACCGCAACATCAATAGCAACATCATGGCCAGTGCCTGCAGCGCGGCGCGCAGCTTCCTGCGGCGCGGCGAGCAGCCGCCAGTGGCCGATCCCGATGCGCCGCAGAAGGCGACGTTGCTTTCGGTGCCGTTCTTCCACGCCACCGGTTCCCATGCCGTGCTCAATCCCACGCTGGTGGCCGGGGCCAAGATCGTGATGATGAAGAAATGGGACGTGGTCGAAGCCATGACCCTGATCGAGCGCGAACGCTGCAATTCAGCCGGCGGCGTGCCCACCATCGCCTGGCAGATCCTGGAACACCCGGATCGCGCCAAATATGATCTGTCGAGCCTGGAATCGGTGAGCTATGGCGGCGCGCCTTCGGCCCCCGAACTGGTCCGCCAGATCGCCAGCCAGTTCAAGGCCAAGCCCGGCAATGGCTGGGGCATGACCGAAACCAGCGCCACCTTCACCCACCACATGGCCGAGGATTATGAAAACCGGCCCGACAGCTGCGGCCCTCCCGTTCCGGTGTGCGACCTGCAGGTGCGCGATCCGGATGGCAAGGTGCTGGGAGCCAACGAACTGGGCGAAATCTATGGCTTTGGCCCCAACGTGGTGAAACTCTATTGGAACAAACCCGAAGCCACCGCAGCCACCTTCATCGATGGCTGGGTGCGGACCGGCGATCTGGGCCGTATCGATGAAGAAGGCTTCTGCTTCATCATCGATCGCGCCAAGGACATGCTGATCCGCGGCGGCGAAAACATCTACTGTGTCGAGGTCGAGAACGCCCTGTATGAACACCCGGCGGTGATGGACGCCGCCCTGGTGGGCCGCCCGCACAAATCGCTGGGCGAAGAACCGGTGGCGTTCGTAACACTGAAGGAAGGCGCCGATGTGAGCGAGGCCGAACTGCGCGCCTTTGTGGCGGCGCGGCAGGCGGCATTCAAGGTGCCGGTGGCGGTGCATTTCAGCCGCGAACCGCTGCCGCGCAATGCCAACGGCAAGATTTTGAAGACGGAATTGAAGAAGCAGTTGGCCGCCATATAGGCAAGGAAGAAGAAGAGCCTCCGGCGGCCAGGGCCTGAGGCCCTGGACCCACTTTTGTTGGAGCCGCGACCAGCGACGACGGTGGCGCCCGTGGACGCAAAAACAAATGGGTGCAGGCCTCAGGCCTGCCCGCCGGAGGCCTCCTTTTCCTGGTTCCCGCCTTACTGCTCGTTGCTCGAAAAACTGCCGTCTGGCCGCAGGGTGCGCGGGCCGCCGGTAGGGGCGGGGGCGGTTTTTGGCCAGCGCGCGGTGAGGAAGCGATCACGGGCGAAGCGTTTCACGTTCACCGCATCGGCCTGATTGCCGCCCAGGATATGATAGGCCGAGGCATCCTCGCCGACATAGATGCCGACATGGCCCTGCCAGCCATCGCGGCTGCCGCGCCAGAAGGTCATCACGGCGCCGGGCTGCGGCACCGGGCAGGGCACGCCGAACTTGGTCCAGGTGCGTGCGCCCAGCGCGTTGGCGGGCAGC
>NZ_JANPML010000262.1:0-3599 GCF_031422795.1 Sandarakinorhabdus sp. | reverse complement strand
GAACAAGGAAGCAGAGCCTCCGGCGGGCACGGCAGAGGGCTGGACCCCTTTGTTTGTCCGCCCGCCAGGGTCAATTTTAGTGATTGGGGGCGCGCCAACAAAAGTGGGTCCAGGGGCTCAGCCCCTGGCCGCCGGAGGCCCTCTTCCTGATGCGTTCAGCTCAACGGGATGTGGTATTAACCGTGCTCCCAGCCCAGCCGGGCGGGGAGTGGCACCGACTGGCCGGCAAAGCTGAGCATCACACCAGAACCAGCGGCCACCGTGCCGATGCGGGTCACCAGCGTTTTGGTGGGAGCGGCCAGCGCGGCCATGTCGGCATCGGCCGGCGCCGTGAACAGCAGTTCGTAATCATCGCCGGCCGTCGCCCGCGCCAGCACTTCATCCAGTCCGGCAGCGGAGCGCGACAGCGGCACGGCGGCCAGATCGATGCACAGCGCCACGCCGCTTGCCGCGGCCAGCCGGTCAGCATCGATCAGCAGCCCATCTGAAACATCCATGCCTGCCGTCGCCATGCCGCCCAGCACGGCCCCCAGCGCGAGGCGCGGCGTCGGGCGGCGGAAGCGGTTCAGCAGCGGCTTGTCGAACGGCGCTTCGCCTTTGGCCACGGCGAGGCCCAGCCCGGCATCGCCAATCGTGCCCGAAACCCAAACGGCGTCGCCCGGCTGCGCGCCCTTGCGGCCGAGCGCCCGGCCCGGTTCGACCCAGCCAATGGCGGTCAGGCCCAGCACGGCCTGCGCCAAGCCAGACACGGTATCGCCGCCCCAAAGTTCGACGCCGAAATGATCGAGCGCCCGCGCGAGGCCGGCAATGAAGGCGTCACGCCAGGCATCGTCTTCAGCAGCTGAAAGGCCCAGGCCCAGCAGCACACCCGCCGGGGTGGCCGCCATCGCGGCCAGATCGGAGAGGTTCACCGCCAGCAGCTTCCACGCCACATCCGATGGCGGATCATCGGCCAGATAATGCACGCCGGCGGCCAGTACATCATGGGTGAAGACCAGATTGCGGCCCAGCGGCGGCATCCACACCGCCGCATCATCAGCAAAGCCGCGCGCGGCGGGCGAGGTCGCCAGCGCGGCGCTCAGGCGGGCGATGAAGTCCCGCTCTGCCATCTGCGTCAGCCGCGCACCCGGCGGGCCAGCGTGTCGAGCAGGCCGTTGACGAACTTGGCTTCCTTCTCGTCGTGGAAGGCGTGGGCAACATCAACATATTCGTTGATGACCGTCGCTGCCGACACATCCGCCCGCGCCACCAGCTCGTACAGCGCCGCACGCAGCAGGGCGCGCATCGGCCGGTCGAGCCGGTTCAACGACCAGCCTTCGGCCAGGCCACTGCTGATCAGTTCGTCTAGCTCGGCCTGACGGGCAGCAACGCCGGCCACCACATCGTCGAAGAACGGCTCATCGGCGGCGAGATATTCGGCGCCTTCGATTTCCTGGCCCAGCCGGTGGGCGTGGAACTCGGTCAACAGCTTGGGCACGGTCTCGCCGCGCATCTCCAGCTGGTACAGTGCCTGCACGGCAGCCAGGCGGGAGGCCGAACGGCCACGAAAATCGGGAATGTTGCTCACCGCGGCGGCCTTACGCGATTGTGGGAGGCCCCGGCAAGCGGCGCGACTTGTCCCGATGCTGTGCACGGCTTGTCCACAGGCCTGCCCACCGCGAAATTTTGTCCTGCGCCTTGGCTTTGCCAGAGCGTTGCGCGATGACCACCCGATGGCCAGTATTCCCCCTTCAATCACCCCGCTTCGCATTGTTGATGGCGGGCAGGGCACGCCGACCCTGCCGCAAAATCTGGAAGCCGAAGCCGCCCTGCTTGGCGCGCTGATGATCGACAACCGGCTGGTGGAAGACGTCATCACCAAGCTGAAATCCGAACATTTCGCCGACCCACTGCACGGCCGCATCTATGCCGCAGTGCTCACCCTGTCGGCCAAGGGCATGGCGGCGACTCCGGTGACGCTGAAGCCGATGTTCGACGCCGATCCGGCCATCGCCGAACTGGGCGGCCCTGGCTATCTCGCCAGCCTCACCCAGAATGGTGCCGCACTGCTGGCGGCACGTGATTTTGCGAGCCAAATCTATGACTTGGCCCTGCTGCGCGAGCTGATCCGTGTTGGCCGCGAGATGGTGACGGAGGCCAGCGACACCAGCAAGGATATCGCGCCGATCACCCAGATCGAAGCCGCTGAAATGGCGCTCTACAAGGTCGCCGAAGCCGGCGAAGTGCAGGGCGCGGTCAAGACCTTCCGCGAAGCCGCGATGGAAGCCGTGGCCCAGGCCGATCGCGCCAAGCGCTCAGGCGGGCATCTGTCGGGTTACACCACTGGCCTCACCGGCCTGAACGAAAAAATGGGCGGCCTGCACAAGTCAGACTTGCTCATCCTCGCCGGCCGCCCGGCCATGGGCAAGACCAGCCTTGCCACCAACATCGCCTTTGCCTGCGCCCAGCGTTTCGCGCAGGACCGGGCGCGCGGCATCGAGGCGGAGAAATCCTCCGGCGCACCCGTAGCCTTCTTCAGCCTCGAAATGTCGTCCGACCAGCTCGCCACCCGCATTCTGGCCGAACAATCCGAAGTGAACGGCGAATCGCTGAGGATGGGCAAGATTTCCGATGACGATTTCACCCGGCTGGCCCGCGCCTCCAGCGATCTGGCCGCGCTGCCGCTGTGGATCGACGATACGCCCGGGCTTTCGATTGCCGCCCTGCGCACCCGCGCCCGCCGGCTGAAGCGCCAGCATGGCATCGGGCTGATTGTCGTCGACTATCTGCAGCTGCTCACCGGGTCCAAGAACAGCGGCAGCGACAACCGCGTGCAGGAAATTTCCGAGATCACCCGCGGCCTGAAAACACTGGCCAAGGAACTGCAGGTGCCGGTGATCGCCTTGTCGCAGCTCAGCCGTGCCGTCGAAAACCGCGAGGACAAGCGGCCGCAGCTCGCCGATCTGCGCGAATCCGGCACCATCGAGCAGGATTCAGACATCGTGATGTTCGTCTACCGCGAGGAATATTATCACAGCCTGAAACAGCCCGATCCCGAAGATGGCGACAAGCACATGAAGTGGCGGGAAAAAGCCGAAAAAATCTTCGGTCTGGCCGAGGTGATCATCGCCAAGCAGCGCCACGGTGCCACCGGCACGGTGCCGCTGACCTTCATCAAGCAGTTCACCAAATTCGCCGACCGCGCCGAAAGCGAGTTCGGCGGAACCGGTTATTGATAGCTGGTCCCTCTCAAGCTAAGCTTTTCGGGATTCTGCATTGGCACGGTTTCAAGAACGAGGAAAAATGCCTCCGGCGGGCAGGCCTGAGGCCTGCACCCATTTGTCTTGCTTGCGCCTTTTGCTCAAATTTCGTCGTGCGGCGCGCGCCAACGAAAGTGGGTCCAGGGGCTCAGCCCCGGGCCTGTCACGCTGGCGAAGGCCAGGGCGGAGGCACTTCTGCTTGATCCCACGGATCATTCCTACGGAAACTTGGGTTAATCGTCGCCCGACCACTGAGCGGCTGAAATCCCCGTCATTTCGCCACTATCCGGCCTGAAGGTGAATGCGCATCGCATCGTCCTATCTTCGTTGGCACTGGTCACCGGACAAAACGCCTGCCAG
>NZ_JANPML010000261.1:0-8992 GCF_031422795.1 Sandarakinorhabdus sp. | reverse complement strand
TATTCATCAGTATGCTAATATACCTATTCTGTTGGTTGTTACTGCCATATGCAGTGGTCGAGCTAGACTTATCTAGCTGACTATATTTATGTAGCAGCAAGACACCAGTCTCGATTGACGAGCTCAACTGGTTGATGTTATTGAAAGGTGTCTTAGTGGGCATGCTATCGATCAATTGGCAACCACGCCCAGGAACAAGGTGCCGCCGCCGCCCAGCCCAACGACGCCCGACACGCCCAATGTGCGCCGCAGCGCCCAACTGAGCCCGCGCACCAGCGCCTTCAGGATGCCCCAATGCCAGAGTAAAGCGGACAACGCCGAAAAGACGATGATCAGCGGCAATATCTGGAAGGCAATGATCAGCGGCGGGTTGACGCCTTGTGGCAGCGCAAAAGGCAACGGCGCGCCGCCGAGATAGCCGAACATGTAGGACGATCCGACCAGCGTGGCCTTTTCGACGGCGGCAACGCCCTGATTGGCCACGCCGACCGCCGCCCAGATTGGCGGCACCCTCACGACGATGACGGCGATCGCCAGTTGCAGCAGCAGCGCACCGCCCAGCCAGCGCCAGCCGGGCCGATTGGCGCGGTCTTCGCTGCACGCCCAGGCCAGCAGCAGCACGGCCGCCAGCCCGATCACGCCCTGAAATTGTTGCATGGCAGCGGGCATATCAGAACTTGTACGCGATACCGAACTGGAACTGCCGTGGCGGGCCGGCGTTGCGCTGCACGAACGGCGCGCCGCCGCCGAACTGCACCTGGTTCGACGTGGTGGCGGCGTTGGCAAAGCCGGACTGGTTGTTGGCGTTGAACAGGTTGAACACGTCGGCGGAAAGCTCGATGCGCTTCAGCAGCAGGTAGCGGATGCCAAGATCGACCGTCGCCGACCACGGCAGCCGCGCCGAATTGCGGGATGCACCGGGGAAACGGTCAGAATTGCCGACGAAATTCTCGCCAAACGAAGCGCCGTCGCCGTTCAGATCCTGGGTGCCGAAAATCCGCGCGTCGGGCACCAGATTGACCGGCTGGCCCGATTGGAAAAGGCCGGCCGCCGTCAGCGTCAGGCCCTCGATCGGATAAAGATAGCCTACCGCTGAAATGACATGCCGGCGATCATTGGCCGACGGGCCATATTCGGTGCTGAAATCATTGGCGTTGGCGGCGCGGAAATTGATGTCGTCGGTGTCGTTGCGCAGCCGCGACAGCGTGTAGCTCAGGCGGAAGCCATAATCGTCGGCGCCGCGTTCCTTCACCGCCTGCAGGATCAGCGCCACATATTCGGAAGCGCCTTCGGTTTCCGAAACGGTGATCTGTCGTGCGCCGCCTGGCAACAGCGCGACGGGCCTGCTTGCATCGGCGGCGGCTTGGGTGCGCACCAAGCCCAAAGTCTGCGCCAGCGCCGCCCGTGCGGCATTGTTTGGCGCTCCTTGCAGCAGGGCGATATTGGCCGGGGTTAGCGCGGCGGCGTTGGGCGTGAACGCTGTAGGCGCATTCAGGTCGCGCAGGCGCACCAGATTGCGGGAGCGGCTGTAGATGGTGTCGATGCTCAGCGTGAGTGTCGAGGTCGCCTGATATTGATAGCCGCCGCTCAATTGCAGGCTCCACGGGCTGTCATAGCCGGTGGGCGACAATATGCGCGCTTCGCCCAGCGTGGCGGTGCCGCGCAGCGCCTGCACCTGCGCTGGGGTCGGGCAGGCGGCCACCGTGGCGCAGGGCGGGGTGGCGGTGAGATTGCCGTCGAACGTCACGTCGCCCAGGTTGATACCGGTCGGGATCAGGCCGCGTGTCTGCAACTGGCCCAATTGGCTGATGAAGCCGGCCGACGTGGTGTTGCGCTGAAGGGCGTCGGAAATGACGGCATAGGACAGTTTACCGGTGAAGATGCCGGCGCCAAAACGCACCGACGAGCGCGCATCCGGCCGCCAGTTCAAGGCCAGTCGCGGCGCGATATTGTCGAAATCGCCGCCACCAGCACCCTTGGCGGTGAGGCTGTCATAATCCCAGCGCACGCCCAGCGTGGCGGTGAAACGCGGGCTGATCTGCCATTCGTCTTCCAGATAGAAGGCCAGCAGTGTCTGATCGGTGCCGAAGGATTGCGGCCGCAATTCAACGGCGTAATTGGCCACCACCGGGTTGAGCGCCAACACGTCGCTGGCCGTCAGCCCCAGGCCGCGGCCGCCGGCACGCAGCGCGGCCAGTTGCGGTGCGGTCAGATCAACGACGAAATTGCCATCCGGATTGCCGCCGCCCAGCAACGTGAACTTGCTGTGGATCACGTCGGCGCCCAACCGCAGCCGGTGCGCGCCGAACCGGCGTTGCAGCCGGTGCGTGGTCTGGATCGTCTCTTCCAGGCTGTCGAACAGATAGCCGGGGTGGCCGACTACGCCGGCGGCCAGCCCAGAAGGGTCACGGATTACCACCTGTGGTCCCGGGCCGGCCAGCGCTTCGCCATAATCCCAGCGGAAGCGGGCATACTGCACCGCGCCGTCATAGCTCCAATCGTCGCCGGCATAGCTGGCGGTCGCCGCGACGAGGGTGGAGTGGCGATCCTGATTGGAGCCGGCCGAGGGCAGGCTGCTGTTGCCGCCGCCCAACCCGCCGCCGGGCCGTTCGATGCTGACACGGCCGATATTGGCGCGCAGGCCCAGGGTCCAATCGTCGGTCAGGCGATGATCGAGCCGCAGCGAGGCAAGGTGGAACTGGTTGTTGCCGGTGACTGTGTCGGTGATGCCGAGCAGCGGCGCATCCACCACCTGGGTGTTGCGGTCGCGGGTGAACTCATAGTTGATGTAGAAGAACGTCTTGTCCTTCACGATGGGACCACCCAGCGCGAAACCAGCCTGATAACGCTCGAAACTTTCGCCCACGGCGTTGCCGGAAAGGTCGCGGCGCGGAAAGGGCGAGGCGGCATCCAGCGGCCGGCCGGGGCGGACCAGCGCATAGGCCTCGCCGTGCAGTTCGTTGCTGCCCGACGGCGTGGTGTAATTCACGATCCCGTTGGCGGTGCGGCCATAGGCAACCGAGTAGCTGTTGGCGAGCACGGTCACGCTGCGGGTGAAGCCCAGTGGCACCGGGAACTTGATGCCGCCGAGGAAATTCTCGTTATTGTCCAACCCGTCGATCAGATAATTGGTGTCGAGGCCGTTGGAGCCATTGATCGAGATCGACGGCGCTTCCGGGAAGAAGCCGGTGCTGGCCACAACGTTGGGCAGCCGGATCAGCGAACCGATCACATCACGGCCTTCGATGGGCAGGGCGGTCAATTGCTCACGGCCCAATGAGGCGGAGACTTCGGCGTTGACGGCGTTGAGGCCAACAACAGTCCGCGTGCCGGTCACCGTGATGGTCTGGCCGACGGGGGTGAGCCGCAGTGTGATGCTGCTGGAAAAATTGCTGCGCAGGGTGAGTGCCTGCGGTTCGGCGGCGTCATAGGCGGCGCTGGCAGCGGCACTTATGCGGAACTGGCCGCTGGTGGTCAGGCCTTCCAGTCGCAGCAGGCCCTGCGCATCAGTGCGGGCCACGCGGCGGAAACCGGTGCCGGGGTTTTCGATCGTCACTTCGATATTGGCGGCTGGCGCACCGCTGATGGCATCTACCACCGAAATCTGGATGCCGGCCTGTTGCGCCTGTGCCGGCATCGCCACCACCGCCGCGCTGGCCAGAAAAACGGCCGCAGCCCGGTTCAAACCCTTCATTCAATTTCCCCATTTATCCAGTGATCCGCCGGCAGCCCGACGGCTGCGATGGTTGCCACGTCTCAGATACGCAGCAAGCCGGTCAAAAGTTACCCCCCACTGCTACCGTAACCGCCATGCATGATATCGGCCCACCCACGCCAGCAGGCCCTGCGGCGCATGCGCCCGCTTCCAGTTGCCGGCGGCAAACTTGTTGGCTTCGGCCATGGTTGGATAGGTGTGGATGGTGCCCAGCAGCTTGTTGAGCCCCAGCCCGTGCTTCATCGCCAGCACATATTCGGCCAGCAGCTCGCCGGCATGCTCTCCCACGATGGTGGCGCCCAAGATCTTGTCCTTGCCCGGCGGGGTGAGGACTTTCACGAAGCCGGTGGTGGCGCTGTCGGCAATGGCGCGATCGAGTTCGTGCAGCTGGTAGGTCGTGACCTCAACGGCAATGCCCTTGGCCTTGGCTTCGTCTTCCGACAGTCCGACGCGGGCGATTTCGGGATCGAGGAAAGTCGTCCACGGGATGACGCGGTAATCGGCCTTGAAGCGGCGGAACTGGCCGAACAACGCATTCACCGCGGCATACCAGGCCTGGTGCGAGGCGACATGGGTGAACTGGTAGGGCCCAGCCACATCCCCGCAGGCGTAGATATTGGGATAGAGCGTGGCCAGATAATCGTCGGTCACCACCGTGCGGTTGGTTTCGATGCCAAGTTCTTCGAGGCCATAGCCGGTGAGCCGCGCCTTGCGGCCAACGGCGACGATCAGCGCATCATAGGGCAGGGCGCGCTCGGCGCCGTTGTGGCTGACCACAAGCGCCTGCTCGCCTTCCACCCGCAGCGCGGCATGGCCGGTGAGCACCTCCACGCCGGAACCGACCAGCGATGCGTGGGCGATGGCGGCGACATCCGCATCTTCGCGCGGCAGCACGCGTGGGCCCATTTCAACTTGGCTCACTTGGGCGCCCAACCGGGCCAGCGCCTGCGCCAGCTCACAGCCGATGGGGCCACCGCCGAGCACGATGATGCGGTGAGGGATGGCATCGAGCGCCGAGAAGGCATCCCAAAGCGTGTCGCTGGTCAGGTGGTTGGTGGCGGTCAGGCCGGGCAGCGGCGGCACCAGCGGCGCAGCACCGGCGGCGATGACGATGCTGCGCGTGGTGAGGCGCTGGGTGGTGCCGTCGTGACGGGCGATTTCCACTGTCCACGGATCGATGATGCGGGCGTAACCCAGCTCCATATCGACACCGAGGCCGGTGTAGCGTTCCACGCTGTCGTTGGGTTCGATGGTGGCAATCACGCTGCGAATCCGGGCCATGACGGCACGGAAATCAAACGTCGGCGTCTGCGGCGTCAGGCCATAGGCTTCGGCGTGCCGCATCTGGTGGGCGATGCGGGCCGATTTGATCAGCGCCTTGGACGGCACGCAGCCATAATTCAGGCAGTCGCCGCCCAGCTTGTGGGATTCGACCAGTGTCACCTTGGCCTTCACCGTGGCGGCGATATAGGCCGAAACCAGCCCGGCCGCGCCGCCGCCGATCACCACCAGGTTGCGGGCAAAGCGCTTGGGCCGTGTCCAGCGGGCGTACACCCGGCGGCGTTTCAGCGCCCCCATCACCGCCTTACCAATCCACGGGAGCAGGCCGAGCGCCGCGAACGACCCCAGCAATCCCGGCGAGGCGACATCGCCCAGGCTGGAAATACCGGCCAGCTGCGTGCCGGCGTTCACATAGACGATGGTGCCGAGAAACATGCCGATCTGGCTGACCCAGAAATAGGTGAAGGTGCGAATGGGGGTGAGGCCCATCAACAGATTGACGACGAAGAACGGGAACACCGGCACCAGCCGCAGCGAGAACAGATAGAAGGCACCGTCGCGTTCGATGCCGGCATTGATGGCCGACAGGCGTTCGCCGAATTTGCCCTGCACCCAGTCGCGCAGCAGATAGCGCGAGACAAGGAAGGCCAGGGTCGCGCCGATGGTGGACGCAAACGAGACGATGAGGGTGCCAAGCCCGACGCCGAAGATCGCGCCGCCGGCCAGAGTCATGATCGCAGCGCCGGGGAACGACAGCGCGGTGAGCGCCACATAGGCCGCGAAATAGCCGCCGATCACCTGTAGCGGCTTGGCTGCATAGAGCGCGGCGATATCGGCCTGGCGCGATTTAAGCGCATCGAGCGTGAGATACTGGCCCAGATCAAATTGGAACCAGGCGAAGATCGCTGCCACGAACAGCAGAATGATGGGCAGGCGTTTCATCGGAAAGGCTTTCGGTTCATCACGGCAAAGTGGACGCAAACGGGCGTTCACGCAAAGCCCTTGTTCGCACCAATGCCGGCAAAGGATGCACATGTTTGCTTTGTGCGGCCGATTGGTTAAGTCCCACAGCCATGTCCCCCGTCAATGCCAACGTCACCGCACTCCCCTTGCCGCCCGCTGCAGACTGGCAGGCGCAGGCCCGCGCCGCGCGCATTAGCACGGCGGCATTGCTCGCCGAACTTGGCCTGGAGCCGACCGATTTTGCAGCAGGCGTGATCGACGATCCGGACTTTCCGATTTCAGCCCCGCCGCACTATCGCTCGCTGATCAGGCGTGGTGATCCCGCCGATCCGCTGCTGCTGCAAGTGCTGGCGCTGGGGCAGGAGGCATTGCCGCAGCCTGGCCGGTTGACCGATCCGCTGGAGGAAGTGGATTATCGCGCCGCGCCCGGCGTTTTGCGCAAATATCGCAGCCGGGCGCTGCTGATCGCGTCGGGCGCCTGCGCCATTCACTGCCGTTATTGTTTCCGCCGCCACACCGATTATGGCGCCGCCATGCTGACCCGCAGCGGCGAGGCCGAGGCGCTGGCGCTGATTGCCGGCGATGCCGCCATCGAAGAGGTCATCCTGTCAGGCGGTGATCCGCTCAGCCTTTCAGATGCACGGCTGGCAGGGCTGGTGGCGGCGATTGCGGCCATACCGCATGTCACCACGTTACGCCTGCACAGCCGCACGCTGATGGCGATTCCGGATCGGGTTACCCCGGCGCTGGTTCAACTGCTCAGCAACACGCGGCTCAATGTCGTGCTTGTCACCCACAGCAATCATGAACGGGAAATCTCGGCCGACGTCGCCGCTGCGCTGGGCCAGTTGCGGGCGGCGGGGGTGACCTTGCTCAACCAGTCTGTGCTGCTGCGCCACGTGAACGACGCGGCCACCACCATTGCTGCCCATTGCCGCCGGCTGTTTGCCGCCGGCGTGCTGCCTTATTATCTGCACCTCACCGATCCGGTCGAGGGCACCGCCCATTTCGATGTGGACGAAGCCCGCGCCCGCACCATCGAGGCGGAACTGCGTGGGCTGCTGCCCGGCTATCTGGTGCCGCGCATCGTGCGTGAAGTGCCCGGCGAGGCGGCCAAGACTCCGTTGTGGGCGCTGCCAATCTGAACGAGCGATAACAAGTCCGTTCAGACAGTTCACATGTGCTTTGTGCGAATCAGGGTGTATCAACACCAGCCGGAGACGGGCAATGCAGACGAAGCTGACCATCGCACTGATCGCCACCCTGGGCCTGGGCATTGCTGCCCCGGCCGCCGCGCAGTGGCACGAACCTGTGCAGCAGGCCGGCTGGAACGGTGGTTACAATGGCGGCTATCAGGGCGGTTATTATGACGACGGCGGCTATGACAACGCCGGCTGGAACGACAATCGCCGTGGCAATCAGTGGAACGGCAACGATGGCTATTGCCGGCGCAGCAGCGGCGGCACCGGCACGGTGCTGGGCGCCATTGCAGGTGGCGTGATCGGCAATCAGGTTGCCCGGCGCAATGACAAGACGGTGGCCACTGTGGCCGGCGCGGTGGTGGGTGGCCTGCTCGGCCGCAGCATCGATCGCGGCCGCACCGTGTGCCGCTGAAATTTGAACCAAGGAGAGCGACAATGGACAGCATGAAGATAAGCCTGGGTCTGGCCTTGCTCACCCTGGGCGCCGCCACCCCGGCCCTGGCCGGTGATGATGACTGGCGCGATCGCCGCAATGCGTCGCCACGCGAAGTGGCGCGCAGTTGGGACCGTGTGCAGGACGAACGCCGCGATCTGGCCCGTGCGCAGTATCGCGGTGACCCCCGCGACATCCGCGAGGAATGGCGCGAGCTTTATCGGGCAAAGCGCGAATTCCAGCAGGATCGTGCCGATCTCTATCAGGCCGGCTGGGGTGGGGGCTGGGACGATGATCGCCGTCGTGGCGGCTGGGATGATGATGACCGCCGGCGCGGCAATGGCAACAATGGCCGCGGCTGGGGCCCCGGTGGCCGTCCCAAGGGCTGGCGCGCCAATGATTATCGCTGGCAGAATGACGGCTGGAACCGGCCGGGCTGGCACGCCGAACAATTCTATCGCCCCGGCAACAATTATCAGCCCCGCTACCTGGGTGCCAATGATCAAGTCTGGCGCGGATACGACAACCGCTATTACTGCCGGCGCAGCGATGGCACCACTGGCCTGATCATCGGCGGTCTCACCGGCGGTACGCTGGGCAACGTGCTGGCGCCGGGCGGCTCCAAGGTGCTGGGCAGCATCATCGGCGGCACGCTGGGTGCCGTGATCGGCAACAGTGTCGATCGCAACCGGGTGGTTTGCCGATAAGCGCCTGCCGTTGACGGCAAAGTGACTGAAGCGATGGCGTTCATCGGATAATCCCGATGGACGCCATTTGCCTGCCCGGTTTATCCTGTTGCCACAAAAGGGAGACGGATGATGGCCAAGAAGAAGACCAAGGATGATGCGATCAACCTGGGCATGCCCGATGCGCAGCGCCGGGCGATTGCCGATGGGTTGTCGCGCCTGCTGGCCGATACCTACACACTGTATCTGAAAACCCACAATTTCCACTGGAACGTGACCGGCCCGCAGTTCAATTCGCTGCACCTGATGTTCGAAGGCCAGTACACGGAACTGGCGCTGGCAGTCGATCTGATCGCCGAACGCATCCGCGCGTTGGGTGAGCCGGCGCCGGGCAGTTATTCGGTGTTCGCGAAGCTGTCGACCATCAAGGAGGCCGACGGTGTGCCGGCCGCCGCCGACATGGTGCGCATCTTGGCCGAAGATCAGCTGGCGGTGGTCCGCACCGCGCGCAACGTCTTTCCGTTCGCCGATGCCGCGCATGATGAACCGACTGCCGATCTGCTCACCCAGCGCATGCAGGTCCACGAAAAGACCGCGTGGATGCTGCGTGCCAACCTGGGTTAACGGCGCAGCACGGCCATCCCGATCAGGGCAGAGGCCAGGCTGCCGGCGATGATGCCCAGCTTGGCCGCTTCCTCCTGCGCGCTGCCGG
>NZ_JANPML010000260.1:0-10590 GCF_031422795.1 Sandarakinorhabdus sp. | reverse complement strand
GCCTTCACCACCCGCGTCGTGCCCATGGCAGCGGCGAACGTCGAACACGGCTCCCTGATCTGCGCGATCTGCAAGGTGGCCGTGCCGCAGCGGACGATATCGCCCAGGCACAGGCTGGTTTCGTCCAGGCCATCAACCGCCAGATTTTCGCCCATCGCTCCAATGTGAAAGCGATCGGCCAGCGCCGGAAACTCGGCAATCCACGCCGCATAGCCGGATACCGGATAGGCATAGATCGCCTTTTCCGGCCCGCCATGCACGCGGGTGTTGCCAACCTGATCACCCTCCAGCCCCAGCGCGTGCACCGCCACCGGGCCGGCAACAGGCTGCCGGCGATAGGCAGAAAGCATCTTGTGGCCCGCCAGCACCTGCGGCCGGCCAATGCGGAGCTGCGTGATTATGCCTCTTGCGATCATGGCCATTTCCTCTGACACTGCGCTTTCTGCTCAACAAGCTGAAAGGAGGTGATCCAGTGTCTCATTGCTTCATTCACGGCGCGAAGGCGCTGGTGGCCCCGGTCACGGTCGGGGTTCGCTGACACCAGACACCGGCTTTCGCAGCTGGATGACAATGTTGAGGCCGTGCGGCAACGCACGGCCTCTTTCATGTCAGGCGTCCCAAAGGTCACAAAGGTCACAGATTTCCCCGGATTCCGCTGTTTTCCGGCGGCAAAACCAACGGCGCTTCACCGCCCAGTCGATCCACCAGCCCATCCAGCACCCCGCGCAGCTCGGCCAGTTCCCGCGTCACCTGCCGCAAACTCTCGCCCCGGCCATCCTCGCGCTTCAGCATGTGAATCAACAGGCGTGAATCGCACGGGCGGCGGCGCACGGCCACCGTCATCCCCTCGCGCTCCACCACCTCTTCCTCGCCGTTCAACACCCGATCCAGCGCCACCAGCTCGATCTGGCGCACGCCTTCGGTCAGGGCGAAATCCCACCCGCGCCGGAAATCCTCGGCATCCGGCCGCATCCGCAACCGGTACGCCGCCCGCCGGCTCATCCCCGCCGCCCGCGCCGCCGCCACCACCGAACAGGTCTGCGCCAACATCTCCAGAAACACCCGCTGCCGCTCCGCTGTCCAGCCATCATGGCGGCCAGCGTCATAGGGGGCGGGTGCGGGAAGGGTGCTGCTCATGGCGGGGAGTTTAGCGTGTGTCGGTCGTGTAGGACAGCAGAAGAGCCTCCGGCGGGCAGGGGCTGAGCCCTTGGCAACCCACTTTCGATTTCGGGCAGTCCCATAGGCGTCACGTGAGGTCATGCGGGCGCGAGCCAACAGACGGCCATTGGCAATCGATTTGTGTAACGAATGGCTTGAATGAGACGAATGGACCACTATGCTCTCTAGAATGCTTCACCGCCTGTTTCTCTTGCTTGCGGCCTTCCTCGTGGCGCTGCTGCCGCTTGAGGCGACATATGCCGCCAACGGATGCACACCCATGGCAACGATGCAGGCTGAAAACGGCGAATGTGGTGATTGTGCGGAGCAGGCGCCCGCGCAGTGCCAGATCTACTGCATCGCTCTATGCCAGTCACTCCCGGCAGCCGGTCAGTCGTTCGCCATTCCGACCGATGCCTTATCGATCATTTATGCACCACTGCTCGCAAAGTTTCGGCTTGTTGTGAACGAGGGCCCGGAACCGCCGCCTCCCCGAATTTCAGGCTGATCAATTCATTTCGCCATCAACGGAGATATCATCATGAAGAAATACATCATCGCCGCAGCTGTGCTGCTTGGTTCCAGTTCGGCAGCCTTCGCCGCTGGGCCGGATCAGCTTGCCAGTCTGGCCATGTCCTGCTGCGACCTCTTGCTCGCTTGCTGTGATGCAGCCATGAGCTGCTGCCCGTAAGGGACAGGCCAAAGCCTGAGGGCGGGTGTTCGGTGATGGGCCGGACACCCGCTTTTTTCTTACGCTCTCCCAAAATAGGCGTTAGCGTGGCCGCCATGAACAACCGGTCCCGATACCAGCGTTGATTGGGTCTATCTCGATCCGCCGTTCAATTCGAACGCCACCTACAGCCAGTTGTTCAAATCGCCGGACGGCAAGACGGCAGACAGCCAGATCATCACGCTGGCCGAATTGTTTGCCGGCAGGCGCCCGGTGATCCCGAACGTGAACCCGGCGATGTTCAAGGCGGCGCCGGTGGACGTGAAGAGCCAAAGCAAATTATTCTGATTCCCTCTCCCCCTGCGGGAGAGGGCGACTCGCGCGCAGCGCGGCGGGGTGAGGGGTCGCGCCTTGGGCTACCAAAAGCGAAACCCCTCACGTGCCGCCTGCGGCGTCTCTCGCCCTCTCCCGCAGGGGGAGAGGGGAAATAGGGCGCCGCCCCAAAACAAACGGGTGCAGGGACGAGTCCCTGCCCGCCGGAGGCCCTATTTGCCCTTCCACTCCGGCTTGCGTTTCTGGGCAAAGGCCAGCGGCCCTTCGCGCAGGTCTTCGCTGCGGAACAGGGCGCCGACGGCGGGATATTTGCCCTGGCCTTCATAGGCGGCGCGCAGGGAGGGTTCTTCGAGGCCTTTGAGCACCGCCTGTTTCGACGCGCGCAGGGACAGCGGCGAGAGTTCGCACATGGCGGCGGCCAGCGCCTTGGCGCGGGTGAGGAGATCGGCGGCCGGCACGACTTCGGCGACGAAGCCGAGGTCTTTGCCTTCAGCGGCCGAAACGGTGCGGGCAGTGAGGATCATCGCCATGGCGCGGGAGACGCCGATGGCGCGCGGCAGCCGGTGCAGGCCGCCGGCCAGCGCAGCGAGGCCGACCTTGGGTTCGGGCAGGGCAAAGCTGGCGGTATCGGCAGCCAGGATGATATCGGCGGCCAGGGCCACTTCGAAACCGCCGCCCATGGCGACACCGTTGACCGCGGCGATCACGGGTTTATCGAGATCCCAGCGGCTGGTGAGCCCGCCAAAGCCCGACGGCGGCACGGTGATGGCATTGCCTTCGGCCTGCCAGCGCAGATCGTTGCCGGCGGAAAAAGCGCGTTCCCCGGCGCCGGTGATGATGGCGACCCACAGTTCGGGATCGGCGGCGAAATCGTTGAACACGGCATCCAGCTCGGCATTGGCGGGCGGGTGCAGGGCGTTCATCCGTTCGGGCCGGTTGATGGTCACCACCAGGATGCGCCCGTCTCGTTCCACCGTCACATGTTCATAGGCCATGGCAAATCCTCCGTTGCTGGTGGGGTTGTGCCATGGCGGGCGGGCGCGGGCGGCCTGATGAAAGGGTGGGGTGTGGGCGCGGCACAAACCAAAAGGGCCCGGCCTTTGCCTGGCCGGGCCCTTCGGTGACGAGACTGAACATCCTTCACCACTCGACGCCGGCCGGGACCAATGCCCCCATCTGCCCCAGCCGGCGTGCGCAGCCTAAGCCCATCCTGGTTGACCCGATCAGAACCGGCGCGCAGCGGTGAAAGACAAACAGGAAAACCCCTTGCGTGGTCGATCCTGCCGTCTATCCGTTGTGGATATGTCCCTCGCGGCGCACATCCGTTGGCATTTGATATGCCGATTCTTTGTTGCTGTCAGGGCGCAGAATGCGTTGACGCACAACGATTTTGCCAACTGTGACATGGTTGCAACAATTGGTTAGGGTTAAGTGAACGGCGGCCGGCTTGCCCTGCCCGTTTGCCCTGCCCGTTTGCCCTAATAGCCAGCCATGCTAAGGCCGCATTCACAATCACACCGTGAAGAAGAGATTATCGTGCGCCTGTCCCGCTATTTCATGCCCGTTCTGAAGGAAACACCCGGCGAAGCCCAGGTGATTTCCCACCAGCTGATGCTGCGCGCCGCGATGGTGCGGCAAACATCGTCGGGCATTTATGCCTGGCTGCCGCTGGGCAGGCGGGTGCTGGCCAAGATCGAACAGATCGTGCGCGAAGAACAGGATGGCGCCGGCGCCATCGAAGTGCTGATGCCCACCATCCAATCGGCCGATCTGTGGAAGCAATCGGGGCGGTATGACGCCTATGGCCCGGAAATGCTGCGCATCACCGATCGCCACGACCGCGAGATGCTGTTCAGCCCCACCGCCGAAGAACTGTTCACCGCGATTTTTCAGAACGGCGCCAAGAGCTATCGTGATCTGCCGCGCAACATTTACCAGATCCAGTGGAAGTTCCGCGATGAAGTGCGGCCGCGGTTTGGCGTGCTGCGCGGGCGTGAGTTCCTGATGAAGGATGCTTATAGTTTTGACGTGGATTTCGATGGCGCCCGGCACAGTTACAACCGGATGTTCATTGCCTATATGCGCACCTTTGCGCGGATGGGGCTGAACGCGATTCCGATGCAGGCCGATACCGGGCCGATTGGCGGCGACCTGAGCCACGAATTCATCGTGCTGGCCCCAACCGGTGAAAGCGATGTGTTCTATCACGAAAATTGGCTGAAGGCGCGCGACACCAGTGCCATCGATGCCGATGATCGCGGCGCATTGAGCGCCTTCATCGACGGGCTGAACACCGATTATGCTGCCACCGATGAAAAGCGCGATCTTGCCGCCGAAGCCGCCTGCGGGACGGCGCTGCAGCAGTCCAAGGGCATCGAAGTGGGCCAGGTGTTCTATTTCGGCGACAAATATACCACGCCGATGGGGATGACCGTGCAGGGCCCCGATGGCCAACCGGTCACGCCGCTGATGGGCAGTTATGGCATCGGCGTGTCGCGCCTTGTCGGCGCCATCATCGAAGCGTGCCATGATGATGCCGGCATCGTGTGGCCCGATGCCGTGGCGCCGTTCACGGTGGCGCTGATCAACCTGCGCGCCGATGATGCGGCCTGCTTGGCTGCGGCCGACAAACTTTATGGCGATTTCGGCGCGGCGGGCGTGGATGTGCTGTACGATGATCGCGACGAACGCGGCGGCGCGAAATTCGCCACCGCCGATCTGATCGGCTTGCCGTGGCAGGTGATCGTTGGGCCCAAGGGTTTGGCTGCGGGTATCGTCGAACTGAAACGCCGCGCCACCGGTGAGCGGGTGGAAGTGCCGATTGATGCTGTCGTGGCGAAAATCGCGGGCCGCATTTGATCACGCCCTATGAACGCATGATCGCCCGGCGTTATCTGATGCCGGGCCAGGGGGAGGGGTTCATCTTCCTGGTGGCCGGCATCAGCCTGGTCGCCGTCGCGCTGGGTGTTGCCGCCCTGATCGCGGTGATGAGCGTGATGAACGGCTTTCGCGCCGAATTGTTCGATCGCATCCTGGGGTTGAATGGCCATGCCGTCGTGCAGGGCTATGGCGGCCGGCTGGAAAACTGGCCGCAGGTGATGGCCGATGCCAGGGCGCTGCCGGGCGTGACGGCGGCGCTGCCACTGATCGAACAGCCGTTGATGGGCAGTGTGGGTGGCCGCGTTGAAGGCGTGATCGTGCGCGGCATGCGGCTGGCCGATATCCGTTCCACGCCAGAGATTGCCACCAACATCCGGGCCGGATCGCTAACCGCGATGGCGCCGGGCGCCAGCACGGTGGCCATCGGCGCGCAACTGGCCCAGCAGCTGGGCGTGCGCGTGGGTGAACAGATCAGCCTGATCAACCCGGCCGGCCAATCGACGCCGTTCGGCACGGTGCCGCGCATCGTCGCCTACACGGTGGTCGCGGTGTTTGAAGTGGGCGTGTATGATTACGACAAGGCGTTTGTGGTGATGCCGCTGGAAGACGCGCAGACGCTGCTGCGCCTTGATGATGCGGTCGGCATGATCGAGATCGTCACCGATGATCCCGACAAGGCCAAGGCCATCCTTGAACCGCTGCGCCAGAAACTCGCCGGGTTGGCGGTGGTCAATGATTGGCAGGTCAGCAATTCGGCGCTGTTTTCGGCGCTGGTGGTGGACAAGATGGTGTCGTTCTGGGTGCTGTCGATCATCATCGTGGTGGCGGTGTTCAACATATTGTCGTCATTGATCATGCTGGTGCGCGCCAAGACCCGGGACATCGCCATCCTGCGCACCATGGGCGCCAGCCGGGCCGCGATGATGCGCATTTTCGTGACCGTTGGCACGCTGATTGGTGCAGCCGGCGTCGCGGCCGGGCTTGTGCTCGGCTTTGCGCTCATCACCTTCCGGCAGGGCATTGTCGACGGTGTGTCGGCGCTCACCGGTGCCGATATCTGGGACCCGTCGGTGCGCTATCTGACCCTGCTCCCGGCCAAGACCGATCCGATGGAGGTGCTCGGCATCGTCGTCCTCGCGGTGTTCCTCAGCTTTCTCGCCACGCTCTATCCGGCGTGGAAGGCGGCTTCCACCGATCCGGTGACGGTGCTGCGCTATGAATGAGCCGGTGCTGCACGTGCGCGGCCTGTCGCGCAGTTTTGAACAGGGCGACGCCCGCATCGATGTGCTGGCCGGTGTGGATCTGAGCGTGGCGCCCGGCGAGATCGTGGCGCTGCTCGGGCCATCAGGTTCGGGCAAATCCACCTTGCTGCAGGCGGTGGGCCTGCTGGAAGGCGGCTTCACCGGCGATATCAGCATCTGCGGCGAACCGGTTGCCAAACTTGATGATCTGGGCCGCACCCGCGTGCGCCGCCAGCGCCTGGGCTTTGTTTATCAGTTCCACCATCTGCTGCCGGATTTTACCGCGCGTGAAAATGTGATGCTGGCGCAGATGGTGGCCGCTGTGCCGGAAACATTGGCCAGTGCCCGCGCCGATGAACTGCTGACCGCGCTTGGCCTTGCCGCCCGGCTTACCCACAAGCCGGCGCAACTGTCGGGCGGGGAACAGCAGCGCGTCGCCGTCGCCCGCGCGCTGGCCAACCGCCCGGCGCTGGTGCTGGCCGATGAGCCGACCGGCAATCTGGATGAAGCCACAGCGCAACTGGTGCTGGCCGCGTTCCTTGATCTGGTGCGTTCATCCGGAGCGGCGGCGCTGGTCGCCACCCACAATATCGCCCTGGCCCGCAAGATGGACCGGGTGGTCAGTCTTGCGGGCGGGCGGTTGGTCGCCGGTTAGACAGGGCCATACGTGATGCAGGCCAGCTCCCTCCCCTCAAGGGGGAGGGAGTCGGAACAGAGGTGCCTTACTGCGCGGTCCAGCCGCCATCGACCGGGATGGCGATGCCGGTCATCTGGGCAGCGGCTTCGCTGGACAGGAAGGCGGCGAGTTCGCCCATCTGTTCCGGCGTGGCAAACTGCTTGGAAGGCTGCTTGGCGGTCAGCAGTTCTTCGGTGGCCTGTTCAACGCTGATGCCCTGTTCGGCGGCCTTGGCTTCGATCTGCTTCTGCACAAGCGGGGTGTGCACCCAGCCCGGGCAGATGGTGTTGCAGGTGATGCCGCTGCCAGCGGTTTCCAGCGCGACCACCTTGCTCATGCCGACAACGCCATGTTTGGCAGCGACATAGGCGACCTTGTGGGTGCTGCCGATCAGGCCGTGGACCGAGGCGATGTTGATGATGCGGCCAAAGCCCTTGGCGCGCATGTGCGGCAGAGCGGCCTGGATGGCATGGAAAATGCCCGACAGGTTGATGGCGATGATGGCATCCCAACGCTCGGCCGGGAAGGCTTCGACGCTTTCGGTGTACTGGATGCCGGCGTTGTTGACGAGAATATCAACCGAACCAAAGCTGGATACGCACAGTTCGACCATGGCCTTCACATCGGCCGGCTTGGAAATGTCGGCGCCGCTATAGACGACCTTCACGCCATATTTGGCTTCAAGATTGGCGCGTTCGGCTTCGATGGCCGCAGCGTCGCCAAAGCCGTTGATGACCAGATTGGCGCCCTTTGATGCCAGCACATTGGCGATGCCAAGACCGATGCCGCTGGTGGAGCCGGTCACGATCGCACTAAGTCCGTTAAGCATGTCATATCCCCCGATGATTGCGTTTGCGCGGTAATTGAACCTGGTTGAGAAACTGGCTGGTGAGACTGGCGGCGTTTTTCCCCGGTATCGCGCGCTGTCCACAGCTTATGTTTGAATTTCGTGTCTGCTTTATGAAGAGTTCGCACCTGCGGCGAATCGTCCTTGCCGCTTTGTGTGTCGCGGGTTATCCAATCCTTCCACCACGAAATCAATGTTGTCGTGCTGTGGACGGGGGATAGACTATGACTGCGGGTAATGGGCGTGCTGCGCCGGCCTATGTTGCGGGCGCGAACAGCAAGAAAGTCAATTTGGCGCTGCAGGGCGGCGGGGCGCACGGGGCCTTTGCCTGGGGTGTGCTCGATCGCCTGCTCGAAGATGGCCGGGTGGTGTTCGATGCCGTTTCCGCCACCAGTGCCGGCGCGATGAACGCGACGGTGCTGGGCTATGGCCTGACCATCGGTGGTGCTGATGGCGCCCGTGAGGAACTTGAGAAATTCTGGAAGAAGATCAGTGACGAAGGCGCCAAGGGGCCGCTGCAGCCGTCGTGGATCGACAAGGCGCTGAACAACCATAATCTGGATTACAGCCCGGTGTTCATGATGATGGACATCATGTCCCGCATCATGTCGCCGTACGAACTCAATCCGATGAACGTCAACCCGCTGCGCAAGGTGCTGGAAAGCTCGATTGATTTCAACGTGCTGCGTGAAGGTTGCCCGGTCAAGCTGTTCCTGTCGGCCACCAATGTGCGCACCGGCAAGGTGCGGATGTTCGAAAATCACGAGATCGGCCCGGATCAGGTGCTGGCCTCGGGCTGTTTGCCGTTCATGTTCCACACCGTCGAAATCGATGGCGAAGGTTATTGGGATGGCGGCTACATGGGCAACCCGGCGATCTTCCCGCTGATTTACGGCAGCGAGACCAACGATGTGGTGATCGTCCACATCAACCCGTTGAACCGCAACGAGATCCCCAAGTCCGCCAAGGACATCATGAACCGCATCAACGAAATCAGCTTCAACAGCAGCCTGATGCGCGAAATGCGGGCGATCGCCTTTGTCAGCCACCTGATCGATGATGGCCAGTTGAACGATGAAAAGCATCGCCGCATGCTGATCCATTCGATCCAGGACGAAGAATATATGACCAGCCTGGGCGTCACCAGCAAACTGAACCCGGATTGGGGCTTCATGAAAAAGCTGCGCGATGTGGGCCGTGCGACGGCCAGCAAGTGGCTGGACGAACATTTCAATGATGTCGGCGTGCGTTCGTCCACCGACGTCAAATCATCTTTTCTCTGATTCAGCTTGGCTAGGGGGCAAGTGGAACCATGACACCTGAAGAAATTCTGAAACTGCCGTCGATGCCGGCGGTCGCGCCCAGTTATCCGCTGGGGCCATACCGCTTCATCAACCGCGAATTCATGATCATCACCTATGAAACCGATCCGGTGTTGCTGCGCGCTGCCGTGCCGGAACCGTTGGTGCCGAATGCGGATAACCACGTGCTTTACGAATGGATCCGCATGCCCGACAGCTCGGGCTTTGGCGATTACACCGAAAGCGGCATCGTGATCCCGTGCACCTTCAACGGTGAACCGATCAACTATACCGCCCAGATGTATCTGGATGATCAGCCGCCGATCGATGGTGGCCGTGAAATCTGGGGCTTCCCCAAGAAATATGCGCTGCCCAAACTGGAGGTCGCCTCCGACACGCTGACCGGCACGCTATCCTATGCCGGCCAATCGGTGGCGATGGGCACCATGGCCTATAAATGGCAGGAAGCCCCCGGCGGCTGCGAGGCCCAGGCCAAGGGCATGACCAAGACATCGTGCAATCTCAAGATCATCCCCGATGTCGATGGCAGCCCAAAAATCTGCCAGCTCGTCGCCTATAATCTTGAGAATATCACGGTGAAGGGCGTCTGGATCAGCCCGGCGCGGCTGCAACTGATCCCGCACGTGAATGCGCCGGTGGCCGATCTGCCGATCCTGCGCATCGTGGGCGGCAAGCATTTCGTTTCCGACCTTACGTTGCCGCACGGCCGCGTGCTGTTCGATTACATCAAAGACGCAGCCGGTTGAGGGAGGACAGGACATGAACAAGCAGGATGTGCTGAAACTCAGCTCGATGCCGTTGCAGAGCCCGACCTATCCAACGGGGCCGTACAAATTCTTCAACCGCCAGTATATGATCATCCAGTATCGCACCGATGCCGCGATGATCCGCAAGCTGCTGCCGGAACCGCTGATGCCCGATGGCGATGTGGTGTCGGTGCAATGGCTCGATCTCCCCGATGGCGAAGGCTTTGGCGCCTATTCGGCCGCCGTGCAGACGATCCCGTGCACGCTGAATGGCGAAAAGTGCAACTTCCTCGTCCAGATGTATGTCGATAACTGCCCGCCGTTGGCGGGTGGCCGCGAGATCTGGGGCTATCCGATGAAATACGGCCAGCCCAAGCTGGAAACCGCCAGCGACACGCTGACCGGCGTGCTGACCTATGCCGGCCAGACGGTTGCCAGCGGCACCATGGTCTACAAGCACAGCAGCCCGGATGATCTCGCTGAGATCGCGGCGATGCTGAAGCGCACCCAGGTGACGCTGAAGCTGATCCCCGATATCGACGGCACGCCGGCGATTGCCCAGCTGGTTGGCATCAATTTCGACCAGGTGGTGGTAAAGGGTGCCTGGACCGGCCGCGCGCGGCTGGAACTGGTGCATGCCGTCAACTGCCCGATGGCCGATCTGCCGGTGCTGGAACAAATGGGCGGGCTGCACATCGTTACCGACATGACGCTGCC
>NZ_JANPML010000259.1:0-8514 GCF_031422795.1 Sandarakinorhabdus sp. | reverse complement strand
TCACCCCGTCGCCGGCAGAAATTCGCGGGCGGCATCGGCAAGCAGGATCGGCACGCCGTCGCGGATCGGATAGGCGATGCCGGCGGTGTCGTTGACCAGTTCCTGGGCGGACCGGTCATAGCGCAGCGGCTGCTTGGTCTGCGGGCAGACCAGCAGGGCGAGCAGGCGCGGATCGAGCGCGGAACCGCTCATTGCAGGCTGCCACTGCCGCCGCTGCCGCCACCGAAGCCACTCCCGAAGCCTGTGGGCCCGACGGCAAAGCTCATCAGCGCGGCCAGCGTGTTTGCCCGCGCCGACAGGGTTGCGGCTTCCAGCAGCGCCTGTTTTTCGGCAGGGTCGAAGGGCAGCGCGCCCGACAGGGCCGTCACCAGCCCCTCATCGTCGGCCGATTGCACGGCCTCCCAATCCGCAGCCAGCCCGCGGGCATCAAGATAGGGGCGCAACGCCTCTTCCAGCCCGGCGCGGGTGGTCGCATCAAGCGCGTCTTCCTCGTCCCGGTCGTCGGCAAAGCCGTGATAATCGGTCATCACCTGGCGATAGAGCGTGTCGCGCTGCAGTTCTGCCCCGATTCGGAAGCGGCTGACGCCAACCAGCGCGAGCAGGATGCGGCCATCGTCGGTTTCCTGAAATTCGGTGATCCGGCCGAGGCAACCCACTGTGTAGAGGATCGGCGGCTCGCCCGGCGTCGCACTCTGCGCCTTGGGCTGCACCATGCCGATGATGCGATTGGCAGCCCCGGTGGCGGCCATGGCATCGCGCACCATCTCCAGATAGCGCGGTTCGAAGATGTTGAGCGGCTGCACCCCGCGCGGGAACAGCACCGCGCCGGTGAGCGGAAACACCGGCACGGCGGCCGGCAGCGGTTCCAGGGCTTCGCTGTCGATCATGCCTTGGTACTCATGCAAACCAGATGGCGCGCAAGGCGGCGCGGGTCTTGATGCTCCACGGGTCGGCCAGGCCAGCGGCTTCGAACATGGTGAGCAGTTTTTCGCGCGCGGCGTTTTCGTTCCACGCGCGGTCGGCCTTGATGATGGCCAGCAGATGTTCGGCGGCGGCATCGCGGTCGCTGCGACCCGCCAGAGCGCTGGCCAGCTCGAAGCGGGCAGCGTGGTCATCGGGGGCGCTGGTCACCTGTGCAACCAGCTGCGCGAGTTCGTCATCAGCCGGGGCCTCGGCGGCCAGCGCCAGCGCGGCGCGGGCGCGGATCACCAGCTCGTCCTTGCTGTCGGCAGGCAGCTGCAGCAGCACGGCGGCGGCTTCCTCGCTGCGGCCAGCGGCCAGCATCGCCAGCGCCAGTCGCGCGGCAAGGTCGTGGCGTTCGGGAATTTCATTGGCCACCGCGCCGAGCATGGCGATGGCATCATCATGCGCGCCGGCAGCCGTGGCCTCGTCGGCGGCGCCGATCAGCTGGGTGATCTGTTCTTCCAGCGCGGCTTCGTCTGCGCTGGCCGGCACGCCCACCAGCAGCTTGTCAATGAACTGCGCCAGCTGGGTTTCCGGCAGCGCGCCCTGGAAACCATCGACGGGGCGCCCATCCAGAAAGGCATAGACGGTGGGGATGGACTGGATGCGGAACTGGGCGGCCAGCGCCTGATTCTTGTCGACGTCGATCTTGACCAGCTGCGCCTTGGGCGCGCGGGCGGCGACGAGCTTTTCCAATGCCGGACCCAGCGTCTTGCACGGGCCGCACCATTCTGCCCAGAAATCGACCAGCACCAACGCCGTCTTCGATGCTTCGATCACGTCGTGGCGGAAGGCTTCGATACTGGCCTTTTCGGCGGCAGGGTTGGGAATGCTGGCCAAGGGTAATGCTCCGGGCTTTTTGACTTTCACCCATATGGGGTTGGCAATGGGGTTTTGCCAAGACGGCGGTTTCGCACAGGCCGCAGGAAAAAGGGGCTTGCAAGTTCAAAGCCCACGGTGCTAGAGGCCCCCTCCTCAATGACCGGCGAGCGGGTGTAGCTCAGGGGTAGAGCGCAACCTTGCCAAGGTTGAAGTCGAGAGTTCGAATCTCTTCACCCGCTCCAGTCATTCGCAGTGCCGCGAGCGCGCGCTCCGCGCGCCGACAGGCACCAGAACGGCCAGCGGCCGAAAAGGCGATCTCTCGGGGTCGCCTTTTTCGTGTCGACTGACGGCGTGGCTTTGCCACGCGCCTTCTTTCCTTCTTGGCACCCCAAACGGACTCGGCGGCTTTGCCGCCGGCCGTGCCCCCCTCGACACCCCCGCCCCCAAACCCCATAACACCGCCATGCACAGCCACGCCCACAGCCACCCGCTGGGCGGCCATGATCACCATGGCCACGGCCACAGCCATGCCCCGCCGGATTTCGGCCGCGCCTTTGCCATCGGCGTGGTGCTCAATCTTGCCTATGTCGGTATCGAGGCGTTTGCCGGGCTTTGGTATGATTCGATGGCGTTGCTGGCCGATGCCGGGCACAATCTATCGGATGTCGCTGGGCTGCTGATTGCCTGGGGTGGGCTCACCCTGGCCCGCCGTGCGCCGAGCGCGCGCTACACCTGGGGCCTCACCCGCTCCCCCATTCTTGCGGCGCTGGCCAACGCGCTGATCCTGTTCGCGGCCTGCGGCGGCATCATTTTCGAATCGGTGCATCGTTTGGCTGATCCGTTGCCGGTGTCGGGCACAGTGGTGATGCTGGTCGCGGCGGTCGGCGTCTTCGTGAACACCGGCACGGCGCTGCTGTTCATGCGCGGCCGCAAGGGTGATGTGAACGTGCGCGGCGCCTATCTGCACATGCTGGCTGATGCCGGCGTGTCGGCGGCGGTCGTGCTGGGTGGGCTTGTCATCCGCCAGACCGGCTGGACGTGGGTTGATCCGGTGCTGGGCCTGGCCGTGGCGGCTGTTATCCTGCGCGGCACATGGGGCCTGCTGCGCGAATCGCTGGCGCTGGCGCTGGATGCGGTGCCGCCGGGGATCGAGCCGGGTGCGGTCAACGATTGGCTCACCGGGTTGGACGGCGTGGCAGCGGTGCATGATCTCCATATCTGGCCGCAGGGCACGACCGGCGCGGTGCTGACGGCGCATCTGGTGATGCCAAAAGGCCATCCCGGCGACGAAGCGCTGGCCAATATTGCCCACGCGCTGCACCATCGTTTCCACATTGGCCATGCCACGTTGCAGGTGGAAACCGGCGCCGAACACTGCCGGCAGGCATTGGCAGAAGGGTTTGGGCCCGAGGGCCACCAGCACTGATGCAACTGTGGGTGGCACCGGTCGGCTGGCCGGAGTAGGAAACCCTTCATGCGCATCATCGACCATCACATCGCCGGATCGCCCGTGGCCGCCGGCAGCCGCACCAGCCCGGTGTATGATCCCAACAGCGGCCAGGTGCAGGCGGAAGTCCGCCTCGCCGGCGCCGATCTGCTGGAACAGGCCGTTGCCGCGGCCCGCGCTGCGCAGCCGGCCTGGTCCGCCACCAATCCGCAGCGCCGCGCCCGGGTGATGTTCAAGTTCAAGGAACTGGTCGAAGCCCGCATGGATGAACTGGCCCGCGTGCTCAGTTCCGAACATGGCAAGGTGCTGGCCGATTCGCGCGGCGACATTCAGCGCGGGCTGGAAGTGATCGAATTCTGCTGCGGCATCCCGCACGTGCTGAAGGGCGAGTTTACGCACGGCGCCGGGCCGGGGATCGATATCTGGGCTTTCCGCCAGCCTGTCGGCATCGGGGCGGGCATCACGCCGTTCAATTTCCCGGCGATGATTCCGATGTGGATGGCCGGCGTTGCCATCGCCACCGGCAATGCCTTCATCCTGAAGCCGTCGGAACGCGATCCCACCCTGCCGCACCTGCTGGGCGAGATTTTCCGCGATGCCGGCCTGCCCGAAGGCATCTTCAGTGTGGTCAATGGCGACAAGGAGATGGTGGACGCCATCATCCAGCATCCTGACATCGCGGCGATCAGCTTCGTCGGGTCTTCGGATGTGGCCGAGTATATCCACAGCAACGGCTGCGCGCGCGGCAAGCGGGTGCAGGCGATGGGCGGGGCCAAGAACCACGCCATCGTGATGCCCGATGCCGATCTGGATCAGGTGGTGCGCGATCTGGCTGGCGCGGCCTTTGGTTCGGCGGGCGAACGCTGCATGGCGCTGCCGGTGGTGGTGCCGGTGGGTGAGGACACTGCCAACGCCCTGCGCGCCAAGCTGCTGCCGGCGATCGGAAAGCTGCGCATCGGCATCAGCACTGATCCCGAAGCCGATTACGGCCCGGTGGTGACGGCTGCCCACAAGGCGAAGATCGAGAGCTACATCCAGATGGGGGTGGATGAAGGCGCCGAGCTGGTGGTGGATGGCCGCGGTTTCACCCTGCAGGGCCATGAAGGCGGCTTCTTCGTCGGGCCGACGCTGTTCGATCATGTCCACCCGCACATGCAGAGCTATCGCGAGGAGATTTTCGGCCCCGTGCTGCAAATCATGCGCGCCGCCGATTTCGAAGCCGCGCTGGCCCTGCCCAGCCAGCATCAGTATGGCAATGGCGTCACCATCTTCACCCGCAACGGCCACGCCGCACGCGAATTCGCGGCGCGGGTCAATGTCGGCATGGTCGGCGTCAACGTGCCGATTCCGGTGCCGGTGGCCTATCACAGCTTTGGCGGCTGGAAGCGCAGCGCCTTTGGCGACATCGGCCAGCATGGCATGGAAGGCGTGCAGTTCTGGACCAAGCGCAAGACGGTCACCGGGCGTTGGCCCGATGGCGGCATGGACGGGGGATCGGCGTTTGTCATCCCGACAATGGGATAGACTCATGAACTATGAAACCATCCTGGTTGAACAACGTGGCGCCGTCACGCTGGTGCGCCTCAATCGCCCGCAGGGGCTGAACGCGCTGAACAGCCAGGTGCTGGCTGATCTGATCGCCGCTTTCGCCAATTATGATGCCGATGCGGCGCAGCGCTGCTTGGTCATCACCGGCAGCGAAAAGGCCTTCGCCGCCGGTGCCGACATCAAGGAAATGAGTGGCCAGAGCTTTGCGCAGATGTATGGCGGCAATTTCTTCGCCGGTTATGATCATGTCACCGCCACCCGCAAGCCATGGATCGCGGCGGTGTCGGGCTTTGCATTGGGCGGCGGCTGCGAGCTGGCGATGATGGCCGACATCATCATTGCGGCGGAGAATGCCAAATTCGGCCAGCCGGAAATCAAGCTGGGCGTGACGCCGGGCATGGGCGGTTCGCAGCGGCTGGTGCGCGCCATCGGCAAGTCCAAGGCCATGGAAATGTGCCTGACCGGTCGCATGATGGACGCCGCCGAAGCCGAGCGTTCGGGGCTGGTGGCGCGCGTGGTGCCGACTGAAACGCTGCTTGATGAAGCGCTCAAGCTCGCCGAAACCATCGCCGGCATGGCGCCGCTGGCCAGCATCGCGGTGAAGGAAGAAATCGAAGCCGCCTTCGAGATGAGCTTGAAAGAGGGCGTCCGCTTCGAACGCCGGCTGTTTCACGGCCTGTTCGGCAGCGCCGATCAGAAGGAAGGCATGGCCGCGTTTGTGGAAAAACGCCCCGGCAACTGGACGGGGCAGTAACCGTCTGTCCTACTGCGGCAACGCCTGCCATGATGATGCCCATCCCGACTGTTACCGGGGCCCCGGCAACGGGCCGGGCATGAGACAGGCGGGCGGCTGGAAACCGGCCAGATGCGTCAAAAGTGTCAAAAGTGCAGCGCGAACCATGTGGGAGCGGAACGGATGATCATCGCCTTTATCGGGGTCGGCAACATGGGGGGCGGCATGGCCCTCAATCTGGTCAAGGCCGGCCACGAAGTCTGGGCGTTTGACCTGTCAGCGCAAGCCCTTGCACGCGTCACGGCGGGCGGGGCGACGGCGGCCAGCAGCGCTGCCGATGCCGCAGCGGGTGCCGATGTCATCATTACCATGCTGCCCGCCGGAACCCACGTGCGCGCCGCTTATGAAGGCGAATTGTTCGCCGCCGCCCAGCCGCACGCTGTGTTGATCGATTGTTCAACTATCGATGTCGCCACTGCCAAGGCCGTGGGCGAAGCCGCCGCCACGCATGGGTTGGCGATGGTCGATGCGCCGGTATCGGGCGGCACGGCGGCAGCCGATGGCGGCACGCTCACCTTCATGGTTGGCGGGCCGGATGCTGCATTCGCAATGGCGCAACCGATACTGGCAAACATGGGCAAGGCCGTGATCCACGCCGGCGGCGCGGGCATGGGGCAGGCCGCCAAGATCTGCAACAACATGATCCTGGGCGCCACCATGATCGCCACCGCCGAAGCCTTTGTGCTGGCCGAGAAACTGGGGCTGGAGGCGCAGACCTTCTTCGACATTTCGTCCAAGGCCAGCGGGCAAAGCTGGTCGATGACCAGTTACTGCCCCGTCCCCGGCCCGGTGCCGACCGCGCCGTCCAACCGCGACTATCAGGGCGGTTTTGCGGCCGCCTTGATGCTGAAAGACCTTAAACTGGCAATGGCGGCGGCGCAGGGGGCAGGTGCCAGCGTGCCCATGGGGGCGCAGGCTGAGGCGCTCTACCAGTTGCTGGTGAACAACGGTTCGGGCGGACAGGATTTTTCCGGCATCATCCGGTTGCTGCGCGGCTGATCTGCCGCGTTGGCATTTCGGTGCCAACCGCGCTATGCCGCGCCGTATCATGACGACACCGTTGATCATTGCGCTTCCCAAAGGCCGCATCCTCAAAGAGGCGCTGCCGTTGCTGGCGCGCATCGGGATCGTGCCGGAAGCCGATTTCACCGACGAGAACAGCCGCAAGCTGACCTTTGCCACCAGCCGCGACGATGTGCGGGTGATCCGGGTGCGCAGTTTCGACGTGGCGACTTTCGTGGCCTTTGGCGCGGCGCAGCTTGGCATTGCCGGCAATGATGTGCTGATGGAATTCGATTTTTCCGAAATCTATGCGCCGGTTGATCTGGGCATCGGCCATTGCCGATTGAGCGTGGCGCAGCCGGCGGCGCTCGACCCTGATCTGTCGCGGCTGAGCCACGTGCGGGTGGCAACCAAATATCCCGGCCTCACCCGCCGGCACTTTGCGGCGCGCGGCCTGCAGGCCGAGGTGATCAAATTGAATGGCGCGATGGAATTGGCACCGCTGGTCGGCCTGTCGAGCCGCATCGTCGATCTGGTTTCCACCGGCAAGACGCTGGCCGAAAATGGCCTGGTCGAAGTCGAAGTGATCGCTGAGGTCACCAGCCGCCTGATCGCCAACCGCGCCGCCTTCAAGACCGATGCGCGCGTGGTCGCCATCATTGATGCCATGCGCGAACTCACGGAAAATGGCGATGCCGCAGCGGCTTGACGCACGGCAGGCGGATTTCGCCGCCGCCTTTGCTGCGCTGGTTGATGCCAAGCGCGACGATGCCGCCGACGTGTCGGCCACCGTTGCCGGCATTATCGCTGATGTGAAGACGCGGGGCGACGCAGCGGTGGCCGAACTCACCGCCAAGTTTGATCGCTTCGATCTTGATGGCCAAGGCTGGGAAATTCCCGCCGCCGATCTTGATGCGGCGCTGGCTGGGCTTACCCCTGAACTGCGCGCCGCGCTCGATATGGCCGCCGCCCGCATTCGGGCCTTCCACGAACGCCAGAAGCCGCAGGGCAATGACGCTGTCGATGCTGCCGGCGTGCGCACCGGTGTGCGCTGGTCACCGGTTGATGCGGCCGGGCTGTACGTGCCGGGTGGCCGTGCCGCCTATCCGTCATCGGTGTTGATGAACGCCATTCCCGCCGTGGTCGCCGGGGTGCGCGATCTGATCATGGTGACGCCCACCCCTGATGGAATCGTCAACCCGCTGGTGCTGGCCGCGGCGCGGGTGGCCGGCGTGTCACGCGTGTTCCGCATCGGCGGCGCGCAGGCGGTGGCGGCGCTGGCCTTTGGCACGGCGCACATCCCGCGCGTGGATGTGATCACCGGGCCGGGTAATGCCTTTGTCGCCGAGGCCAAGCGCCAGCTTTATGGCATGGTCGGCATCGATATGGTGGCGGGGCCTTCGGAAGTGGTGATCGTGTCTGACGGCAAGTCCAACCCGGAATGGATTGCCGCTGATCTGCTGGCCCAGGCCGAACATGATCCGGTGGCGCAATCCATCCTGATCACCACCTCTGCCGCCGAAGCGGGCGCGGTGGAAACAGCGGTCGCCCGCCAGCTCGAAACGCTGCCCACCGCCGCCGTGGCCGGTGCCTCATGGCGGGATTTCGGCGCTGTCATCACGATCGCTGCACTGGCCGATGCGCTTCCACTGCTTGACGCGCTGGCGCCGGAACATGCCGAACTGATGGTGGATGACCCCGATGCGCTGTTCGCGCAGATGCGCCACGCCGGTTCCGTGTTCCTGGGTCGCCACACGCCGGAAGCCGCCGGCGATTACCTGGCTGGCCCCAATCATGTGCTGCCCACCGGCCGGCGCGCGCGCTTTGCGTCGGGCCTGTCGGTGGTGGATTTCATGAAGCGGACGACGTTTCTCGATTGCGGCCCACGCGGCCTGGCCGCCATTGGTCCGGCCGGCGCAGCGATTGCCGACGTCGAAGG
>NZ_JANPML010000258.1:0-2152 GCF_031422795.1 Sandarakinorhabdus sp. | reverse complement strand
GCGGGCGTTTTCGGAAATCACCGCCAGCGGCGCATCATCGCCCATCGAGCCAACGGCTTCCTTGGCATCCTCCACCATGGGGGCAAGGATCAGTTCCATGTCTTCCAGCGTCTGGCCGGCGGCGACCTGGCGGCGGCGCAGGCCGTCTCGGTCGAACTCTGCCGCCGGTTCCGGCTTGGCGCGGCCCGGCAGATCCTCGAAATTGGTGAAGCCCGCGACCAGCGACGCATAATCCTGCGCGCCGGCCACCTTGGCCTTGATTTCAGCATCGGAGTAAAACTTCGACGGCGCGGCATCCAAATCGACCGCGATCATTTCGCCAGGGCCGAGCGCGCCCTTCTGCACAACGTCGCCTTCCGGCACCACCACCATGCCGGCTTCCGAACCGGTGATCAGCAGGCCATCGCGGGTAAGGCAATACCGCATCGGCCGCAGCGCGTTGCGATCGAGGCCGGCGACCACCCAGCGGCCATCGGTCATCGCCAGCGCCGCCGGGCCATCCCACGGCTCCATCAGCGAGGCGAAAAAGGCATACATGGCGCGCGTGGCGGGATCGAGGCTGGCATCACGCTGCCAGGCCTGCGGGATCAGCATCAGCTTGGCCGTCGGCGCATCGCGGCCCGACCGCACAAAGGCTTCGAACACCGCATCCAGCGCCGCCGTGTCGGATGCGCCGGCCGGGATCAGCGGCTTGATGTCTTCGGAATGTTCACCAAAGGCAGCGGCGGCCATCTTGATCTCGTGGCTTTTCATCCAGTTCGAATTGCCGCGAATGGTGTTGATTTCGCCATTGTGCGCCAGCGTGCGGAACGGCTGCGCCAGCCACCATTGCGGGAAGGTGTTGGTGGAATAACGCTGATGGTAGATGGCAAAACGGCTGACGAAACGTTCGTCGTTGAGATCGGGATAGAAGACGCTCAGCGATTCCGCCAGAAACAGGCCCTTGTAGATCAGTGTGCGGCACGACAGCGAGCAGAAATAGAAACCCTGGATCTGGGCCTCGATCACCTTCTTCTCGATGCGGCGACGGATCAGGTAGAGGTCCTTCTCGAACTGCTCCTTGACCGCTTCATCCAAACCGCCCGGCCCGGCGATCATGATCTGCTCGATCTCCGGCCGGCTCAGCATCGCCTTGTCGCCGATGCAGCTGATATCCACCGGCACCTGCCGCCAGCCATACACCTTGTAGCCAAATCCGATGATTTCGGATTCGACGATGGTGCGGCAGGCTTCCTGCGCCGCCAGATCGGTGCGCGGCAGGAACACCTGGCCCACCGCCAGCAGGCCGCGCGCCGGCTTCTGGCCGTGGCGTTCGACATGTTCGTGGAAGAAATCGACCGGGATTTCGACCAATATGCCCGCGCCGTCCCCCGTCTTGCCATCGGCATCAACCGCGCCGCGGTGCCACACGGCCTTCAGCGCATCGATGGCCGCCGTCACCACCCGGCGTTGCGGCCGGCCATCGGTGGCCGCCACCAAACCAACGCCGCAGGCATCGCCTTCCAGATCGGGGCGATACATGCCGACATCGGCGATGCGGGCGCGTTCTTCGGCAGAAGCGGTAAACGGAGCGGGCAGCTGGGTCATGGCTTGCTTGCCTGTTGCGGGTTGCTGTTGAGCGGGGCGAGGGCGGCGCCAATGCGTTTGGCATTGGCCTGCATGGCGGAGTCGATTTTGGCGCCGATCAACTGGCCATTGGCATTGGCGATGGCGGCGGCAACCGCCGGTTCCTTGCGCAGCAGGGCCTGGCCCAGCGCACTGCGGTAGAAGATCAGCATCGCATCAAGTTCAGCCTTGGTGAACTGGCGGGCATAGGCCTGGGCGGCGGCATTGACGACATTGTTGAGGTTCTGGTTGACGACGCCCTGGGCGATTTCGGCCTGGATCGTGCCGGCCTTGGCCAGCACCGGATCAAATTTTGCCTTGTTGGCTTGATAGGCCGGGATGAAGCCGGGCTGCTGGGCCAGCATGGCGCGGATCACGGCGCCGGTTTTCATCTGCGCGATGCTCTGCGCCATCTGTTGCTGTAATTTGGTTTTCAACCCCAATTGCGCCACCACGGCGGCAGCCGATTGCAGCGTTGCCGGATCGATGGCGGCTGCAGGCGCACGCGCGGGAGCCTTGGCTTGGGCAAACGCCGTACCGGCAAGAC
>NZ_JANPML010000257.1:0-2172 GCF_031422795.1 Sandarakinorhabdus sp. | reverse complement strand
CGCGTTGCCGCCATCGGCCGTGACAAAGCCCTCGAAACCGCCTTGCAGGACGAGACTGCCCCTCAGGCCGATGCTGCCGCCACGGGCTTCGCCGCCGCCAGTGCTGCCATTGCCGCCGCGCGCTCCACCTTCCAGCGCCACGCTGTCGGCGATGGTGATATTGCCCGACAAGTTGAACCCGCCGCCACCGGCCTGCCCACCAATGCCACCGATGGAACTACCCCCAGTTGACCTTGCGAACCAAGCGAGCTGACCATTGATCTGCGACGAGCCTTCTTCGCCACGCAGTTCGAGCAAGTTGGCGATGCCGTCGCCGCCCACCACGCCGGAGCCGCCCAGTCCATCCATCGTGATCCGCTGCCGGCCGCTTTCAAACCGGCCCAGCTGGCCGCCAGCCTGCGAATTGGCAAAGCTGCCCATGTTGATGCTGCCGCCGCGACCAGTACCACCGTTGCCGCCGATCAGGGCGCTGCCGCCAATACCGCCGCGACCGTTGCCATTGATCACAATCGCAGACTGTGCGGTCAATGCCGGCGCAATGCTCAAGGTGCCGCCAACGGCCGTGATGAACGCCGAACCGGCCGTACCAAAACCGCCATTGCCACCGGCACCATCGGCCGTGTTGCCAGCCCCGCCGTTACCGCCAAACGCGTTCAGATCGAGCGAGAGAATCCCCGTGCTGATTGTGCCCGCATCAGGCCCGCCGGGCGCACTGGCGCGGAAGCCCATGGCGAAATCAGCAGCAGACGCGCCGCCGCCATCGCCGCCATCGTTGGACAGGCCATCGCCGCCGCGGCCGCCCCTGGCGGTCATCGTTGCGGTGATATTGCCGATGGTCATCGTGCCGCGGTTGTTGTTCGAACTGATGGACACGCCACTGAAATTTGCCCGATCGGCCGTGCCGCCGCGGCTCAATACGCCGAAACCGTTACCGGCACTGGCCGATGCCAATATGGCAAGATTGCCGGTGGTGATCGTTGTCGTCGCCACCGCCTGTTGCATCAGCAGATTCACCTGGCCGGAGAACGCGTCGCCGCCAAAGCCCTGAGTGGCAGTGCCGCCGGTGGCGTCTGCCGCCAGCTCGGCATTGCCCTGCAGGGTGATGTCGGCATCGCCCCGCGTGAATACCAGCACTTGCCCGCCCGTGGCTGCACCACCGCTTTGGCCCTGGCCGCCCACACCGCGCGCGCGCATATTGATCAGAGGCGTGGAGGATCCACGGCCATCCAGCGTGATCTGGCTGCCGGTGTCTGCAACGACCTGAACCAACCCGCCAAAACCGTCGCCCCCAATGCCCGAAGCCGCGCTGCCGCCCACACCCGAACCACCAAGGCCGATGCCGGTTGTGCCGCCGGTCGCCAGGATCGAAATCTGGCCGGCGTTGCTGGCCAATATGCTGACCGTGCCGCCGCGGCCTTCGCCGCCATTGCCTGTGCCAAAGCCGTCGCCACCGTTGGCCGATGTCACTGCGTCTTGCAGGTTGGTGATGGCGATATCACCGCCATCGGCTGAAATCTCGATCGTGCCGGAAACCGCAGCGCCGCCGCTGCCGGCCCCAGAACTGAACCCGCCGGTTGCCGTGGCACTGGCGATACGCACCCGGCCCAGCGCCAGGCTGCCACCGGTTTCGGCACGGATCAGCACAGTGCCGCCAAGCGCGCTGCCGCCATCGCCGTCCATGCCATTGCCGGCGCCCGCGCCAGCCGTGATCGTGTCCACAAAGCCATTGCCCAGCAACTGCCCGCCAGCGCGCGCCACAATGCTGGCACTGCCGCCCGTGGCGCTGCCGCCAACCCGACTCTCGCCAATGGCTTCGCCATAGCTTTGCAGACTGATGGTGCCGGTTACCGTGGCGACCGTGCCGTTCAGGATTTCAAACGCACTGGTGCCGCCCGTCGCTGAACCGCCCGTGCCGGCCGAATCGGACCCAGCAGCGGCAAAGGCGCGCAGCAACAGCGACGTCGTTTCGAAACTGCCGCCAATCAGTTGGACATTGGCGGTGCCGCCAACAGCGCTGCCGCCTTCGGAACCTTGCTCCCAACCGGCGTTCGCCAGCACGTCCAGCCCGGTCCCGCCCAGCGTCACCACGCCGGCCGAACGCATATTGAAGCGGCCGGCCTGCGCCGTCACACCATAAAGCGGCGCGAAAGCTTCGCCCAGCACGCTGGCGGT
>NZ_JANPML010000256.1:0-6888 GCF_031422795.1 Sandarakinorhabdus sp. | reverse complement strand
CCACGCAGGATTTCGATGCGATCAGCCAGCAACGGGTTGGCGGCCACCGCGTGATCGACCGAGGTGTTGGACACGTCGAAACTGCCGATGCCATCGGTCAGCACGCGCACGCGTTCATTATCAAGGCCGCGCAGGATCGGGCGGGAGGCGTTGGGGCCAAAGAAGCTGGCGCTCACGCCGGGCTGGCGCGCCAGGGTTTCACCGATCGTGGAGCGCAACTGGCGTTGCAGATCATCGCCCTGCAACACCGAAACCGCCGTCGCCACCAGCTTGCGATCACGCGCGTAGGGGGAGGACACGATGATTTCCGGATCGATCGAACCATGCTGGTTGTCATTTGGGGCCGCGTCTTCGGCCAGCACGGGGGCGGCCGACAGCAGCAACAGGGTAGCAAGCGACAGGTTAGCAAGCGACGGGCGCGGGGTCATGGGATCAACTTCCTGATGAACGAACAGGAAGTCGCGATAGGATGATACGATGTATCACGTCAAGCGCTACGTCCGCATCGCAGCGTTCGGCGATGGGCAAGAAAAAAGGGGCGGTGGCCTGGCCACCGCCCCTCAAATCTTTCACCCGGAGCCGGATCAGGCAGTCTTGGCCTGGGTCGCAGCGAACTGGCGTTCAAACAGCGGGCTGATCAGCGACAGGCTGAACAGATGGGCATAGATCAGGCCCATCAGGCCGGATTGCACCATCTTGCGAGCCTGATCGCCGCGCAGGTTCTGCAGCTTGCTTTCATCGACCATGCGGAAACCACGATACACCGCCGGCTGGGCCAGGCCATCGCGCTGGATGGTGACTTCGCCATCCATCAGCAGATCAAGCTTGGTTAGTTCTTCCATGAAACCGCGCGTGCGCATCACGGCCTGTTCGAACTGCTCGCAGAACTGCAGGATGGCCTTGGTGGTTTCGGTCGGATCGGTGCCGTCGAACAGCTTTTCGCCTTCGTTGTCGACCACGATGCCCGCCGTATCGTCAAAGCACAGCGACAGTTCCTGGGCATCCGGGGTCAACCGGGCCAGCATGAACGGATAGCGGCGCACAAAGGCGGGCACATAGGCGTTGGCTTCCCACTGGTCGTCGGCGCCCAGATAGAGATTCTCGCCTTCCTGCAGGCCGACCAGCGCCAGCGGAGCGGGATTTTCGCCCACGCCGAACACGATCGGATAGCTGCGCTGCACCAACGGGAATTCATCCACGGTCACCGGAATGGCGTGGGTGCCGCGGGTAAAGCCCAGATCGCCGCGCGGCTTCAGGCCATGGTTCGGGTGCAGCTGCGACGACAGCGGCGCCAGGCCGTTGTAGAACAGGGGAAGCTGATTGGCAGGAGGCTGGCTGGCCATGAGATTTCGCGCACTTTCGTGATTGGAGTGAAGAATTACTGCGCTTTCCTAGTGCGGCATTGTTGCTTCTGCAAGACTGCGCTGCGCCAGCGTGACCCGCCCGATCAATAGACCTTGCCCGGGTTCATGATGCCACCCGGATCAAGCGCCTGCTTCACCGCGCGCATCGCCGCCAGGCGCGCCGGATCGCCCAGCCGGCGCAGATCATCCCGCTTCATCACCCCGATGCCATGTTCGGCCGAGATCGAGCCGCCCGCCGCTGCCACCATTTCGTGGACACGGGCCGTGATGGCCGCGCGGTGATGGGCGATCCACGCGGCAGCACCCTCGCCGCCCGCGGAATCCTGGGGAGCGCGGACATTGAAGTGCAGATTGCCATCGCCCAGATGCCCGAACGCCAGCACACGGGCGCCGGAAAATTCGGCCTCGATTGCCGCTGCCGCCACTTCCGCGAAATCCGCCATCGCCGATACCGGCACGGCAATATCGTGGTGCACCGCCGGGCCGTCGCTGCGTTCGGCCAGCGGCAGTTCTTCTCGGCGGCGCCACAGGGCAGCGGCCTGGCTCTCGGATTGGGCGATCACCGCGTCATCGGCGTCAGCCAGACCCTCTGCCAGCAGTTCGTCCAGCGGCTGCGGCCCGGCCAGTTCCACCAGGCACTGCCAGGCATGGTGGCCAGCCAGCGGTGGCGCCAGGCCAAGGTGGGTAACGACCAGATCGACCCCGGCAGCCGGTATCAGCTCAAAGCTTTCCACCTGCCCGCCGCTCAGCTGCCGCAGCCGGGCCAGCAAGGCGAGCGCGCGTTGTGGCCGGTCCACCCCGGCCCAGCCCACAGCCCGGTGGCGCGGCGCCGGCACCAGTTTCAAGGCCACCGCCGTGATGAAACCCAGCGTGCCTTCAGCGCCAATCAGCAGTTGCTTGATATCCAGCCCGGTATTGTCCTTGGCCAGGCCCTGCAACTGGTGCAGCACGCTGCCATCGGGCAACACGGCCTCCAGCCCGGCGACCAGCGCCCGCATCGTGCCGTGGCGCAGCACCTGCACGCCGCCCGCATTGGTGGCCGCCAACCCGCCGACCGTGGCGGAGCCCTTGGCCCCAAGCGACAGGGGAAACACCAGCCCATGTTCGGCCGCCGCTGCGTGAACATCGGCAAGGATCACGCCCGCTTCTGCAACCAGCAATTGCCCGGCGGCATCAATTTGCCGGATGCGGTTCATCCGCGCGAGACTGACCAGCACCGCCGAGCCATCCGCCGGCGGGATGCCGCCGCCCACCAACCCGGTGTTGCCACCCTGCGGCACCAGGGCGACCCGGTGCGCGGCAGCTGCCCGCACAATGGCCTGCAATGTTGGCACGTCGCGCGGCAACAACAGCAGCGGCGTGGCGCCCCGATAGCGGCCGCGCCAATCGACCAGCCGCGGGCCGATCAGATCGCCATCCTCGCTCCAATCGCTGCCGGCCGCTGCCTTGAGGGCAGCAAGCGCGGCAACAGACGGCGGCGGCGGAATCACAAGATCGGTCATCTGGCTCCCCTACCGGTTTTCCCGGCTCAGCTGAACCCACAGCTTGCAGGCCATATTCAGCCCCCCTATTCAGACGAGGTTCAAGCGGCACCCGGCACCCATCAATCAATCCGGGCGGTTGGGGGCAACCACCAGGTGGTGCAGAACAGCAGAGCTGCACGTTCGACGACAACAGGGGAATAATCACGATTGTCGGCATTTCGGTCTGGCGTGATGGCGAGCGTAGCGGCGCTGCTGGTGATGGCTGGCCCGGCCGTGGCGCAGAACCGCCGCACACTGGCAAGAGCCACAGCGCCGGCCCAGGTGCCGGCCCAGGTGCTGGCCCAGACACCAACGATCGCACCGCAAAGCTTTGATGGCCAGGCCTGGCGGCGCGTGCCGGTGCGGCCGGGCGGTGGCGAAATGCTGGGGCGACCACCCCCTCCGCGCGCCGGACGCAATCGCTGCATCGCCGTCAATGCCGTTGCCGGCGCCCAGCTGTATGGCGATCGCGCCATCGAATTGACCATGCGCGGCGGGCGGCGCTGGCGGCTGCACCTGGCGCAGGATTGTCCGGCGCTCAGTTTCTATCAGGGCTTTTATTATCAGCAGAAAAAGACCGGCCAGATTTGCGCCGGCAGGGATGCCATCGGCGCACGTTCCGGCGGCGAGTGCGCGATTGCCGCCATTGTGCAGGTGCCGCCCGCGGCCCGACCGGCGGCGGCCCGCAACGCCCGCCGCAGGCGCTGAAAAGTCCCGCCGCAGGCGCTGAAAAGTCCCGCCGCCGGCGCTGATTCCGGCCGCCGCAACTGTCAAACTGTTGCACAGCGGACACAGACAGGGCTCCACAACAAGGTGAACCCGGCCAAACCCCGTGGCGCACTGGACAAAATCGCCGTGGCCTGTCCAAACTGATGATTGCGACATGGCGGTCACAAAGGCGTCATGCACCGGCACAGGACCTGGCCATCAGAGCCGCACCGAAAGGGTCCAGCCGTTTGGGCTATTGGGGAGGACGTCATATGAAGATCACGCTTGGAATCCGTGCAGGCCTGGTGGCCAGCGCATCACTGATCGGTCTGGTCGCGTTGCCAGCTTTCGCGCAAACGGCGCAGGGCGAAGAAACCGGCATCGCCGAAATCGTCGTGACCGCCCAGCGCACCGCGCAGAGCCTGCAGGACGTGCCGATCGCGGTGACCGCCTTTGACGCCGGCGCCCTGCAGCGCCAGCAGATCAACAACCCGCTCGATATTCAGCTGACCCTGCCCAACATCACCTTCACCAAGGGCAACTTCACCGGTTCCAGCTTCACCATCCGCGGCATCGGCGATCTGTGCGTCGGCGTCACTTGCGACAGCGCCACCGGCATCCACACCGAAGGTATGCCGCTGTTCGCCACCCGCCTGTTCGAAGCCGAATTCTTCGATCTGGAGCGTGTTGAAGTGCTGCGCGGCCCGCAGGGCACGCTGTTCGGCCGCAACGCCACCGGCGGCGTCGTCAACTTCGTCAACGCCAAACCCCGGATGGACGCCATCCATGCCGCCGGCGAAATCGAATATGGCAATTTCGATTCGCTGCGCCTGAAGGGCATGTTGAACCTGCCCATCACCGACAATCTGGCCATTCGCGTTGCCGGCACCTATCTGAAGCGCGATGGCTTCAGCACCAACGTGTTCAACAACACCCGCATCGATGGCCGCGATCTTTATGCCATCCGCGGCAGCATCCGCTGGGAACCGACGGAAAACACCACCGTCGATGCGATGGCCTATTATTTCCGTGAAAAGGATAATCGCAATCGCAACCAGAAGCAGCTGTGCCAGACCGATCCGACCGGCGTGCTGGGCTGCCTGCCCGGCCGGCGCGACAATGGCTTCCTCAATGCCAATTCCACCTTTGTCGGTACGCTCGCCAGCCGCGAGTTCCTGACAACTCAGGGTGGCGCCGCCTTTGGCGCGCTTGGTCTCGGCAGCCTGTATGACCGCGATCCGTACAACTATGCCGGCCACACCAATCCAGCCAGCGTGCGCGAAATCCGCACCGATTACACGCCGAAATATTTCGCCGAAGAAGAACAATATATGCTGCGCATCCAGCATGACTTCGGCAGCATCAAGGCCCAGGTCACCGGCATGTACCAGCGCAACGCGGTGGACAGCTCGGTCGATTATAACCAGAGCGTGTTCAACCCGGCTGTCGCTTCATCGGCGCTGGCCACTGCCCGCGCCTTTTCGGCGGCCATTCCAGGCCTGACCAACGTGGTCAATGCCACCAGCAACGGCGCGCAGTTCTGCACCTCGCAGTCGGAAGAAACCGGCCTGGGTGCCTATGGCGGGTTCCGTGACTGCTTCTCAACGCCGCAGGATTTCGACCGGTCCAACCAGATCGTTCGCGGCAAGACCTTGGAAGCCATCGTGTCCTCGGAATTTGATGGCAAGTTCAACTTCCTGGTCGGCGGGATCTACGTCGATACCGTGCTGCCCGAAAACAGCTATTATGTGAACAGCTGGGGCATCGACTACCTGGTCGGCGTCCTCGGCGCGGCCAACGGCGGCTATCTCGGCACGCCGTTCTTCCGCAACAACACCAACCGCTTCACGCTCAAGAGCTATGGCCTCTTCGGTGAAGCCTATTACAACTTCAGCGACACCCTGAAGCTCACCGCCGGTCTGCGCTACAACAATGACGAAAAGAATGTCAGCGCCCGTTCGACGCTGGCCAGCTTCTTCGTGCCGTTCGGCACCACCGGCAGCGTCTTCAATTCGCCGGCTGCCCGCAACTTCGACGGCGATCCCAACCGCGCCGGCATTCAGGCCTTCTCGGTGCGCGAAGTGAGCTTCTCGGAAATGACCGGTCGGGTTGTGCTCGACTGGAAGATCACCGAAGACAATCTGATTTATGCCTCCTACTCGCGCGGCTACAAATCGGGCGGTATCAACCCGCCGCTGCAGCCGATCTTCGCCGTGCCGGACACGTTCACCCCGGAATTCGTGGACGCCTTTGAAATCGGCTCCAAGAACAGCTTCCTCGATGGCAAGCTGCGGGCGAACATCACGGCCTTCTACTACAAGTACAAGGGCCTGCAGCTGAGCCGCATCACCGCGCGCACCTCGGTGAACGACAACGTTGATGCCAATGTCTACGGCCTGGAAGGCGAATTCATCCTGGCGCCCACCCGCAACCTGCTGATCAACCTGAACGCGTCGTACCTGCACACCAAGGTGGCCAGCGACAAGTTCCTTGCCAATCCGCGCGATCCGTCAGGCGGTCGCAGCGATGCCGTGATCATCAAGGATATCTCCAACGGCTCCAACTGCGCCGTCGTCCCGACCACGGCCGGCAATGCCGCTGGTGCCAACGGCTTCGTGGCCCAGGCCAACACGCTGATCAACGCGGGTGCCATTCCGGGTCTGCAGGCCGGCGCCGGTCTGCGCGCTCCGGGGGCCTTCCCGACCGACAGTGGCTTGAACGGTGCCACCGGTGCCTTCTCGTTCTGCGGCGTGCTGCAGGCGCTGGCACCCACAGTGGGCGCGGCGTTCGGCGGCGTGCAGATGCTGCCGGAAGGCGTGCTGACCAACCTGCGCGGCAACCAGCTGCCGCAGGCGCCGACCTACAAGTTCTCGGCGGGCGTCCAGTACACGTTCGAACTGGGTGACATGAACCTGATCCCGCGCGTGGATCTGGCGCACACCGGCGAAAGCTTTGGCAACATCTTCAATGGTGCCATCAACCGCGTGCCGAGCTTCACCGTGATCAACGCTCAGATCCAGTTCAACGGCCCGGATGACAAATTCTATGTCCGCGGCTTTGTGCAGAACCTGACCAACAACAGCGCGGTCACCGGCCTGTACGTTACCGATCAGTCGTCGGGCCTGTTCACCAACATCTTCACGCTGGAACCCCGGCGTTATGGTGTGGCCGCAGGCTTCCGCTTCTGATCTGAAGCAACCGGGTCGAATCCGGGCGGGGGGGGGGGGGACAACCCCCCCCCCGGGTTTTATGTGGCGCAGCGGCGCGCGCCCAAGAAAATTTAGGCCCCCCCC
>NZ_JANPML010000255.1:0-5071 GCF_031422795.1 Sandarakinorhabdus sp. | reverse complement strand
GCCGTCGTTGGGCAAGGTGCTGACCGGCGGTGTCGACGCCAACGCCCTGCAGCGCCCCAAGCGCTTTTTCGGTGCGGCGCGCAACATCGAAGAAGGCGGCTCGCTCACCATCATCTCGACCTCGCTGATCGACACCGGCAGCCGCATGGATGAAGTGATCTTTGAAGAGTTCAAGGGCACCGGCAACGCCGAAATCGTGCTGGACCGCAAGATCGCCGACAAGCGCGTGTTCCCGGCCATCGACATCGGCAAGAGCGGCACCCGCAAGGAAGAACTGCTGGTGGACAAGGAAACCCTGTCCAAGATGTGGGTGCTGCGCCGCATCCTGATGCAGATGGGTTCGACCGATGCGATCGAGTTTTTGATGGACAAGATGAAGGACAGCGTGACGAACGCGGATTTCTTCAATGCTATGAACAAGTGAGGCGGCTGGAAATAGCGCAGCTATTTCCAGACTCGCCGAACTTCGGCCAGCGAACGAAAAGGGCGGCTCTCAAGCCGCCCTTTTTGATTCGTCTGACGGCGTGGCTCCGCCACGCTCTTCCTTGGTCCTTCCTTCGGCACCCCAAACGGACTCGGCGGCTCCGCCGCCGGCCGCGCTCCCAAGGACAAAGTCAGCCGGTAATCGCCTTCCTTACCTCAGCCGATCCCCAATCCAGCGTCCCCGAAACCCGCCAGATCTCCTTGCCCTCTTCATCATACAGGATCGTCACCGGCAGCCCCTTGGCCTTCACCGCCTCCGCATAACTCCCCGGCTGATCCAGGCCAGATTCGATATTCTTGAATTTGTCCTTGCCCCAGAATTTGTCGACCGCCTGCCAGCCTTCCATGTCTTCGGAAATCGGCAGCACCATCACCGGCACTTCGCCGGCCAATTTATCGAGCGCTGGCATTTCGGCGATGCACGGCGCGCACCAGGTCGCCCACAGGTTGACCAGCATTCGCATGCCCTTGTGGTCGGCCAGCGTCTGCTTGGTGCCGCCCTTCATCTCCCACACCACCGCCGGGCCGGGTTCGCCGGCATGGCTGCGATCGATGCTGTTGATCGGGGCCGCAGCGGCCTTGGCCGGGGCCGAGGCGGGCTTTTCGGGTGACGTGGGGGGGGCCTGATTACAACCGGCCAGCGCCAACGAGGTGAGCAGCAACAGTGTCTTGCGCATCGAATTGTCCTTCCAATGATGCCGTCCCGATAAACAGCGCAGTGGCGGCTGCCAACCCACTGTGGCACCAATGCCCACAAAGGGGACAATGGCATGACGGTTTCACGGCGCGACGCGATCAAACTGGCTGCCGGAGCCGGCGCAGTTGCCGCTGGTTGCGGGGCAAGCGCCAATGGCTTATCGGCGCAGGCCATGAGCAGCGAGACTCCCAAGCCGGCTGATGCCGCCAACAGCCTGTGGGGCGGCCGCTTTGGCGCCGGCCCGTCGGCGATCATGCAGGAAATCAACGCCTCCATCGGCGTCGACAAGCGGCTGTGGCGCCAGGATATCCAGGGCAGCCGCGCGCACGCGGCGATGCTGGGCAAGCAGGGCATTGTTTCGGCCGAAGACGTGGCCGCCATCGACAAGGGGCTGCAGCAGATTGCGGCGGAATATGAGGCCGGCAAGCTGGTCGAGAATCTGGCGCTGGAGGATATCCACCTCCATGTCGAAACACGGCTGAAGGAAATCATCGGCCCCGCCGCTGGCCGCCTGCACACCGCGCGCAGCCGCAACGATCAGGTGGCGGTGGATTTCCGCCTGTGGGTGAAGGCCGCCTGTGCCGAAGCTGATACAGCGCTGAAGGGCCTGATCACCGCGCTGCTCGCCCGCGCCGAGGAACATGCCGATACCATCATGCCCGGATTTACCCACCTGCAGGTGGCGCAGCCGGTGACGCTGGGCCACCATCTGCTGGCCTATGTCGAAATGCTGGGCCGCGACCGCAGCCGCTTTGCCGATGCGATGCGCCGCATGGACGAATGCCCGCTGGGCGCTGCCGCGCTGGCCGGCACCAGCTTCCCGATCGATCGGCAGATGACCGCGAAGGCGCTGGGCTTTGCCGGCGGGCCGACGCGAAACAGCCTGGATAGCGTTTCGGATCGCGATTTCGCGCTGGAATATCTGTCGGCCACCCACATGACCGGGCTCCATTTGTCGCGCCTGGCCGAAGAAATCATCATCTGGGCCAGCCAACCCTATGGTTTCGTGACGCTGCCCGATGCCTGGTCCACTGGCAGCAGTATCATGCCGCAAAAGCGCAACCCCGATGCCGCCGAATTGGTGCGTGCCAAGGCCGGCCAGTTCCTGGGCGCCTTCACGCGCCTGAGCGTGGTGATGAAGGGGCTGCCGCTGGCCTATTCCAAGGACATGCAGGACGACAAGGTGACGGTGTTTGCCGCCCACGACGATCTGGGCCTGTGCCTGGCCAGCATGATGGGCATGGTGCAGACGCTGACCTTTAACAAGGCGAAGATGCGCGCTGCCGCCAACAGCGGTTTTTCCACCGCCACCGATCTGGCCGATTGGCTGGTGCGTGCCGGCGGCGTGCCGTTCCGCGAAGCCCACGAAATCACCGGCAAATGCGTCAAGGCTGCCGAAGCCAAGGGCACGGATCTGAATGGCCTGACCGATGCCGAACTGGCCGCCATCGACAGCCGCATCACCAAGGCGGTGCGCGACGTGCTTTCCGTGGAAGCCAGCGTGGCCAGCCGCACCAGCTTTGGCGGCACCGCGCCGGCCAATTTGCGCGCAGCGATCACGGCGGCAAAGGCGCGCCTGTGATGCGGACGATTGCCTTGGCCGCGCTGTTGCTGCTCGCGTCATGCGGCAAGCAGGGCGCGCTGGAACCAAAGGCCGGCCGGCCGGCGCCGGTGCGATCGGAAACCCAGACCCGCGCTGCCACGCCGCAGGAAATGCTCAAGCTCGACCCGCAATCGGTGCCGGTGCGCGTCGACGACAACCAGGCCCCGCTGCCCGAACGCGGCAGCGACCCGTTCAACCTGCCCCCGCCCCGAAACTGACGCCCCGAGACTGATCATGGACCATTTCCAGTTCAAGGACGGCGTCATGCACGCCGAGGGCATCAGCCTTGAGATGCTGGCGCGCGACGTTGGCACGCCGTTTTACTGCTACAGCAGCGCCACGATGGAGCGGCATTTCACGGTGTTCCGCGATGCCGTGGCCGGGCTCGGCAATGGCTCGCCTCTGGTGGCATTCGCGGTGAAGGCCAATCCCAATCTCGCCGTGCTGGCGACGTTGGCGCGGCTGGGTGCAGGCGCTGATGTGGTGTCGGGCGGTGAGCTGGCGCGCGCGCTGGCCGCTGGCGTGCCGGCCAACCGCATCGTGTTTTCCGGCGTCGGCAAGACCCGCGCCGAACTGGCCGCCGGCATCGACGCTGGCATCCTGCAATTCAATGTCGAATCCGAAGCAGAGATCGACATGTTGGGCGCTGTCGCCGCTGCGAAGGGCGCGACCGTGGAAATCGCCATCCGCATCAACCCGGCGGTCGATCCCAAGACGCACGGCAAGATCTCCACCGGCGGCGCCGACGCCAAGTTCGGCATTCCGTGGGAACGCCTGCCCGCCGCCTTTGCCCAGGCCGCCGCCCACCCGAAACTGCGCCCGGTGTGCCTGGCCGCTCATATCGGCAGCCAGTTGACCGATCTGGGCCCGGTGGAAGACGCCATCCGCAAATTGGGTGATCTGGCCCGCCAGCTCGAAGCAGTTGGTCATTCAATCAAGCGCGTCGACGTCGGCGGCGGGCTGGGCGTGCCTTACCGCCGCGATCAGCCTTCGCCGCCCAGCCCGGCGGATTATGCCGCCATGGTCGCCCGCGCCACTGCCGGCTGGCCGTGGCAGCTGATGTTCGAACCCGGCCGCATGATCGTGGGCAATGCCGGCGTGCTGGTGAGCGAAGTGATCCTGACCAAGGATGGCGCGTCCAAGCATTTCGTCGTGGTCGATGCCGCGATGAACGACCTGTTGCGCCCGTCACTCTATGGCGCGTGGCACGATATATTGGCCGTGCGGCCCAAGGCGGAGCGCACAATTGCCACCGTGGTTGGGCCGATCTGCGAGACCGGCGACACCTTCGCCGAAGACCGCACGATGGAAGATGTGCAGGCCGGCGACCTGCTCGCCTTCATGACCGCCGGAGCCTACGGGGCGACCATGGCCAGCACCTATAATTCGCGGCCACTGGTGCCCGAAGTGATGGTGAAGGGCGATGCATGGGCGCTGGTGTCGGAGCGCAAATCGCCTGCCGAGATGATGGCGCTGGACACCACGCCGCCGTGGCTCTGACACAGGTCCCCGCCAGCCGCATCCTCACCGCCAGCCTGGTTGGCACGGCAGTGGAATTCTATGATTTCTACATCTACGCCACCGCCGCTGCGCTGGTGTTCGGGCCGTTGTTCTTCCCGTCGGATAACGCCGATCTGCAACTGCTGCTCAGCTTCGCCAGTTTCGCCGTCGCCTTTGTCGCCCGGCCGATCGGTGCGCTGGTGTTCGGCCATTATGGCGACCGGCTGGGCCGCAAATCCACGTTGGTGGCCTCGCTGCTGCTGATGGGCGGTTCGACCTTTGCCATCACCTTCCTGCCCACCTATGCTGCCATCGGCGTGGCCGCACCGATCATCCTGTGCAGCTTGCGCTTTGGGCAGGGCTTTGGCCTGGGCGGTGAATGGGGCGGCGCGGCGCTGCTGGCGGTGGAAAATGCCCCGCCGGGCTGGCGCGCGCGTTATGGCATGTTCCCGCAACTGGGCGCGCCGGTGGGCTTCATCGCCGCCAATGGCCTGTTCCTCGCGCTCGGCCTGTGGCTGGACGATGGCGAGTTCCTGAATTGGGGCTGGCGGCTGCCATTTGCCGGCTCGATCCTGCTGGTCGGCATCGGCCTGTGGGTGCGGCTCTCCATCCTGGAAACCCCGGCCTTTGCCGCCATGCTGGCCCATGAAAAGCCGCCCGCCGTGCCGCTGGCCGAACTGGTGCGCCACCATGGCCGTGCCACGCTGTGCGGCATCGCGGCGGCCGTCACCTGCTTTGCCATCTTCTACATCGCGACCGCCTTTGCGCTGGGATACGGCACCACGCAA
>NZ_JANPML010000254.1:0-11289 GCF_031422795.1 Sandarakinorhabdus sp. | reverse complement strand
CAGCTCCCGCAGTTGCTTCAGCGACACTGGTGCCGGCGCGTTCATCATCAGATCTTCGGCCTTCTGCGTCATCGGGAAGACGATGACTTCACGGATGTTCGGTTCATCCGCGATAAGCATCACCATGCGGTCCACGCCCGGCGCCGAACCGCCGTGCGGCGGCGCGCCGAACTTGAAGGCGTTGATCATGCCGGAGAAGTTCGCATCCACCTCTGCCTGGGTGTAGCCGGCGATTTCGAACGCCTTGTACATGATGTCGGGCCGGTGGTTGCGGATCGCGCCCGACGACAGTTCAACGCCGTTGCAGACGATGTCGTACTGGAACGCCTTGATGGTCAGCGGATCCTGGGTCTCCAGCGCTTCCAGCTCGCCCTGCGGCATGCTGAACGGGTTGTGGCTGAAGTCGATCTTCTTGGTATCTTCGTCATACTCGAACATCGGGAAATCGACGATCCAGCAGAATTTATACGCGTTCTGTTCGATCAGGTTCAGTTCCGTACCGATGCGGGTGCGGGCCAGACCAGCCAGCTTGGCGGCTTGCGCTTCCTTGCCGGCGGCAAAGAAACAGCCATCACCCGGGCCAAGGCCCAGCGCTTCGTACAGCGCCAGCATGCCGGTTTCGCCATGGTTCTTGGCAATGGGGCCACCAAACTCGCCGCCCTTGCGGGTGACATAACCCAGCCCGGCATAGCCTTCGGCGCGGGCCCATTCGTTCATGTCGTCAAAGAACTTGCGGCTCTTCTCGGCGGTGGCCGGCGCGGGAATCGCGCGCACGACATTGCCGGCTTCGACCATCTTGGCGAACAGGCCAAAGCCCGAACCGACGAAGTGGCTGCCAACATCGGTGATGACCAACGGGTTGCGCAGATCGGGCTTGTCGTTGCCATAGCGGAGCATCGATTCGGCATAGGGAATGCGCGGGAAGGCGCCCTTGGTCACTTCCCAAGGCGTACGGCCGCCAAAGCTGGAAAACTCTTCGAACACGCCGGCCAGCACCGGCTCGATGGCGGCAAACACATCGTCTTGTGTGACAAAGCTCATTTCGAAATCGAGCTGGTAGAATTCGCCGGGGCTGCGGTCAGCGCGGGCGTCTTCATCGCGGAAGCAGGGCGCGATCTGGAAATAGCGATCAAAGCCGGCCACCATCAGCAGTTGTTTGAACATCTGCGGCGCCTGCGGCAGCGCATAAAATTTGCCGGGGTGCACGCGGCTGGGCACCAGATAATCGCGCGCGCCTTCCGGGCTGCTCGCCGTCAGGATCGGCGTCTGGAATTCCATGAACCCCTGATCGATCATGCGGCGGCGCAGGGACGAAATCACGTTGCTGCGCAGCATGATGTTCTGGTGCAGCCGGTCGCGGCGCAGATCCAGGAAACGATATTTCAGGCGGATATCCTCGGGATATTCGGCCTCACCCGCCACCGGCATCGGCAGTTCATCGGCGGTGGACTGGACGGTGATTTCCTTGGCACGGATTTCGATCTCACCGGTGGGCAGCCGCGCATTGATCGCGCCGCCTTCACGCAGCACAACATCACCCACGATGGTGACCACCGATTCAACCCGGATCCGATCCAGCACCGCAAAGGCCGGCGATGTCGGGCCGGCAACGATCTGGGTCAGGCCATGATGGTCGCGCAGATCGACAAACAGCACGCCGCCATGATCGCGCTTGCGATGAACCCAGCCCGACAATTTCACTGTCTGGCCGGCATCGGCAGCGCGCAACTGGGCGCATGTGTGGGTGCGATAAGCGTGCATTTTTCCGGCTTCCGGCAGTTTGTTCTGAAGGGGCGGCTAGCACACGTCATTCACCGCTTTGTCAAGCGGCGAGATTGGAGTAACGGACGCCATGCTGATTCATCCGCTGGTGACGGACACCGCGACTCTCGAAGCACTTTGCGCCCGCTGGGCTACCGCCGACTTTGTCGCGGTGGACACAGAATTCATGCGCGAGAGCACCTATTACCCTGATCTGTGCCTGGTGCAGGTCGCCTGCCCCAACGAAGCGGCGGCGATCGATCCCAAGAGCCCGGACCTGGATCTGGCCCCGCTGCTCAGGCTGCTGGTGGAAGAACCGGTGTTGAAGGTGTTCCACGCCGGCGGCCAGGATCTGGAAATCATCTACAATCTCACCGGCAAGACGCCGCAGCCATTGTTCGACACGCAGATCGCCGCAATGGCGCTCGGGCTGGGCGAACAGATTGGTTACACCAACCTGGTGGCGGCCTATGCCAATATTCAGGTGGATAAGGGTGCCCGCTTCACCGATTGGGCGCGGCGGCCGCTGAACGATCGCCAGATCGATTATGCCATTGGCGACGTGACCCATCTGGCTGACATCTTTCCGCGCATGGTGGAAAAACTGCGCCGCACCGGCCGCGGCGAGTGGCTGGACGAAGAAATGAACCGGGCATCTGATCCGGCGACCTATGCCAACGATCCGGAACGCGCCTGGCTGCGCCTGCGCCTGCCCAGCCGCAAGGCCGAAGTGCTGGGCCGGATGAAGGCGCTGGCGCGATGGCGCGAACTGGAAGCGCAAGACAAGGATGTGCCGCGCGGCCGCATCGTGAAAGACGAAACGCTGGCCGATATCGCCTCATCCCCGCCGCGCTTCCAGACTGATCTGGCCAAGGTGCGCGGCCTGTCGGCAGCGTGGGGCGGCAACGCCATCGGCGCGCGACTGATGGTGGCGCTGGAAAACGCGCCGCCGTTGGAGGCCGATGAAATGCCGGCGCGCGAACCGCAGCGCCCCGGCCTGTCATCCGAAGGTGCCTTGATCGCCGATCTGCTCAAGCTGCTGCTGAAAATCCGCGCCAAGGAAGCCGGCGTCGCGCCGCGCCTGATCGTGCGCGCCGATGATCTGGAACTGCTCGCGTCGGGCCAGCGTGAAGGGCTGGATATGCTGCAAGGCTGGCGGCACGATATTTTCGGCGCCGATGCGCTGGCCCTCGTCGAAGGCCGGCTGGGCTTTGCAGTGACCAATGGCAAGTTGAAGATGAGCCAGTTGAGCGGCGATTAAGCCGGCAGAAACGGCGCCACCACTGCCTGTGCGCTCGCAACATAGCGCTGTTTTTCGCCCACCGGCGCCACATAGTGCAATGCGCTGGCCGCTGCGTCCCAGCCGGCACCGCGTGCCATGATCCACGCTGCCAGATAAGGCGACGCGAGGCAGCCGCCCGCCGTCGCCACATTGCCGTGCGCCACGAACGGCGCGTCGATCACATCCACCCCGGCGGCCTGCACCCACGGTTTGCTGATCAGATCGGTGCAGGCCGGCAACGAGCCGATCAGCCCCAACCGCGCCAGCAGCAGCGTGCCCGAACATTGCGCCCCGATCAGCTGCCGGGCCGGATCAAGGTTGATCTGCGCCAGCAGGGCAGCATCGTCCGCCACCTCGCGGGTTTTCATGCCGCTGCCGATGATCACCGCATCTGCCTGTGCTGCAAACGCCAGCGGGCGCTGCGCCGTCACCTCCACCCCGTTCATCGAGGTCACGCGCGGGCTTGGCGCGGTGATATGCGCCATCCAGCCCAGCGGCCGCAGCCGGTTGATGATCGCGGCAGCCACGAAGCTGTCGATCTCGTTGAAACCATCAAAGGTGAGGATCGCAACCTGCATCACACCAGACCAAGCCGAGGTTCAAGCCCAAGCGACGACGCCAGCAGTTTCAACCGCCGTTGCACGGCATCGCCGCCGGCCAGATCGGCATGGCCGCCGCCCAATCGCAGCAGCACGGCATCGCCATCCCGTTCCAGCCGGCTGGCCGCAAGGCCCACCGGGGTGCCGCCCGTAAGGCGCTGGCCCAAGCGCAGCGCCAGGCCCCAGACGCGGGCCCGCCCCAGCAGCGAGGCCGGCGCCAGCTGCAGCAATGTCGCCATTGCCGGTGCCTGCGGGCTGCCGCCAAAACAATAATGCAGCGCACAGGCCAGCGCGGCGCGTTCAGGCGCCGTGACCGCCACCCAATTGCCGTGCAGCGCCACATCCACCCCGCGTTCGGAACGGAAATCCGGGTGAGCGCGCCAGGCAATATCCGACAGCAGGCACGCCGCCAGCCGCAGCCGGCGATCGCCAGCGGGCTCGTCGGCAAACAGCGGGTCCATCCAGTCAAACAGCATATCGCCATGTTCGGCAAAGCGGCCCTGGCGCGCACCTTCGGCGCGGGCGGCGGCAATCAGCGGGTCCAGTGCCTGTTCCTCGGCTGCCAGATCGGCAAACAACAGGCCTTCACGCAGGCCAAAGCCCGACGCGATAACGCTGGACGATCCCAGTTTCTTCACCACCGCCGCCAACAGCATCGCCGCCCCCGGCAGCGACGGCAGCCGCGAGATGGACAGGTGCGGCACGGCCTTCAGCGTGGACAATTCGGTTTGGACAAGACTGCGGAACAGCTGGGTCGGCGCGGCTGCTGGCATTTCATATTGATGGACGATGGGCAGCGGGTGCTGGCTCATCCAGATATGGATCTGCGCCAGCGCCCGCCACGAACCGCCCACCATGTAAAACGGCTTGCCCTTGCCCTCCCCGGCCCAGGCGATCTTGTCGAGCGCCTTGGCAATGAAGGGCCCCAGCGCGCGGCGATCACGCTTGCGCACCGCGTCCAGCCGCAGGGCGCCTATCGGCAGGCTGATGCGGTTGCCCATCACGCCGTTCGACACACGGATCAGTTCAAGGCTGCCGCCGCCCAGATCGCCCACCACGCCATCGGCCATCGGAATGCCCGAAACCAGCCCCATGGCGGCCGCGCGGGCTTCGGCTTCGCCATCCATCAGCTCGATGGTCAGGCCGCATTCGGCCGCCACCCGCGCGATGAACTTCGGCCCGTTCCTGGCTTCGCGCACGGCGGCGGTGGCAACGGTGCGCACATCTGCAACCCCCATGGCGCCGGTGAGCGCGGCAAAACGCCGAAGGCCAGCAATAGCCACCTCCATCGCACCCTTGGTCAGGCGGCCATCAATGGCGATCCCGCGCCCCAGACCGGCCATCACCTTTTCGTTGAAGATGGTTTCCGGCACGCGGCTGCGGCCGTGATAAACCACAAGGCGGATGCTGTTGCTGCCGATGTCGATGATGGCGCAGCGCCCATCACGGGCGGGGCCACCAGTTGCTTCGGGCGGCAGGCCCACGCGGTGGGCAGGATCGATGGCTGGTTCTGGCATTGGTTCCGGCACCGCTTCAGGCCAGGCCGGCGGCATCGCTCGCCTCATTCAGGTCATCATCCTCGTCCGGCAGCATAAGCACCGGCACGGCGGCGGCACCCTTCACCTGGCCGCGCCCGGACAGCGATGGATTGGTCATGAAATAACGGTGCAGGTTGAAGGGCTCCTCCCGATCGTCCACAATCCGGTGATACTTGCCTTTGGCATCCATTTCCCAGCTTTGCTGATTGTCCTTCAGATTGGCCAGCATCACCTGATCCAGCACCTGGGCGTGGACGGTGGGATTTTCGATCGGCACCATGATTTCCACGCGGCGATCAAGGTTGCGCGGCATCCAGTCCGCCGAGGAGATGAACACCTTGGCGTGGCGGTTGGGCAGTTCATGGCCGCCGCTGAACACGCAGATGCGGCTATGCTCCAAAAAGCGGCCGATGACCGATTTCACCCTGATATTGTCAGAAAGACCGGGCACGCCGGGTTTCAGGCAGCAGATGCCGCGAATGATCAGATCAATCTCCACCCCGGCGGCACTGGCTTCATAAAGTTTCTCGATGATGCCGGCATCCACCAGGCTGTTCAGCTTCACCCAGATCGCCGCCGGCCGGCCCTGCTTGGCGTGGGCGATTTCCTCGTCGATCAGGCCATATAGCCGGCTGCGCATGGCGAGCGGCGCCATCGCCAGCTTTTCCAGCTTGGTGGGCTGCACATAGCCGGTGATGTAGTTCATCACCTGCGCCGCATCGCGGGCAAGCAGCGGATCGGCGGTAAAGAACGACAGATCGGTATAGATGCGCGCCGTGATCGGGTGATAATTGCCGGTGCCGAAGTGGACATAGGTGCGGATCGCCGCCCCTTCGCGCCGCACCACCATACTCAGCTTGGCGTGCGTCTTCCATTCGACAAAGCCATAAACCACCTGCACGCCGGCGCGTTCCAGTTCGCTGGCCCAGCGGATATTCTGCTCTTCGTCAAAGCGGGCTTTCAGTTCGACCACCGCCGTCACCGATTTGCCGGCTTCGGCCGCATCGATCAGCGCGCGCACGATGGGGCTGTTCTTGCCGGCGCGATACAGCGTCTGCTTGATGGCGATCACATCGGGATCGGCCGCGGCCTGGCGCAGAAAGGCCAGCACCACGTCAAAGCTTTCATAGGGATGGTGGACAACCAGATCCTTGGCTCTGATCGCTGCAAAGCAATCACCGCCATGTTCACGGATCCGTTCGGGGAAACGCGGCATGTGCGGTTCGAATTTCAGATCGGGCCGGTCTTCATCGACCAGCAGCGCCAGATCGTTGATGCCCAGCACGCCCGACACCAGGATCGTATCGCGATCATCCACACCAAGCTGGCCCTTGACCAGGGTGAGCAGGCCGGGCGGCGTGGCTTCTTCCATGGTGAGGTGGATCACCTCGCCGCGCCGACGCAGCTTCAATGCGGTCTGGTAAAAGCGCACCAGATCTTCGGCTTCTTCCTCTATTTCGATATCGGAATCACGGATCACCCGAAAGACGCCATCGCCCACCAGATCATAGCCGGGGAACAGCTGGCTGAAAAAGGCACGGATGGTGTTTTCAAGACTGATCCAGCGCACACTCCCACCGCTACGCCCTGCACCCGGCAAGCGGATGAAGCGCGGCAGCATCGCGGGCAGCATCAACAGCGCGCGCAGCAGCTCGTCATCGGACTGGCGGCGCAGTTCCAGGATCAGCGAAAACCCCTTGTTGGGGATGAACGGAAACGGGTGCGCCGGATCAATCGCCTGCGGGGTAAGCACCGGAAAAATCTGACCAAGAAAATGCGTCTGCAGCCAGTCGCGCTCCACCATGGTCAGCTTTTCAGCGGTGATCACGTGGAAATCGGTGCGTGCCAATTCCTTGACCAACAGGCTCCACACCCGCTGCTGTTCTTCCATCAGGTGATCGGCCTGTATGGCGATGGCGACCAGCTGCTGCGCCGGGGTCATGCCTTCCGCGCTCAGGGTTTCGATATTGGCCTGAACCTGGCCGCGCAGGCCGGCCACGCGCACCATAAAGAACTCATCGAGGTTGTTGCCCGAAATCGACAGGAAGCGCAGCCGTTCCAAAAGCGGGTGGGCGCGATTCATCGCCTCGGCCAGCACCCGCTCGTTGAATGTCAGCCACGAAAGTTCGCGGTTGAAATAGCGCTCGCTGGCCGGGATGGCGATTGCGACATTCGGGATGGGGGGCGTGTTGGGCATCGCCAATGCTTTAGCCCGCAACGCGCCAGCTGGGTAGGGGCGAGACGGCGCTAAAAGCCAAATTCACCCTGCCCGTCCACCACTTCGCGAGCCAGCGGTATGGTGACAGCGCGGCGACGAGCCAAGGCAGCGGCATCAAGCACATCCACCACGGCCTGCGCCGCCACCAGGCTGCGTTCGATGCGCACCATCAGCCAGCGGATCAGATCATCGCCCACCTTGATACCGCGTTCGGCGAACAGCTTGGCCAGCACGGCGGCCAGCAGTTCATCATCCGGTTCCCCCAATCGCACCAGCGGCGTGGCTGCCATGCGGCTGGCCAGATCGGGCAGGCCGTGACCCCAGTCGCGCGGGGCCAGCGCGCTGGTGAGCAACAACGGCGTTTCGCGGCTGGCGGCGTTCCAGGCGTGAAACAGGCTCTCCGGGTCTTCGCCTTGCGCGTTTTCGATCACTTTGGCCCGATGGTGGGCCGCAAACCAGCGCGCCAGATGGGTCTTGCCGCTGCCAGCCGGGCCAACCACCAACGTCACCGGAACCGGCCACAGGCCGGGGCTCGCCAGCCACGCCGCCGCGGCGCGATTGGCTTCGGTTATGGCAAGGCGATCCGGGCTGAGATCGGCCGGCCAGGCCAGCGGCAGCGCCGGTTCGGGCGCCAAACTCACAGGCGTGGGCTCACGGCAGCGGGTTCAAGGTGCCGGCGGCGTGGCAGGCACGGCCAGCGGCGGCGGTGCCGGCAGCCGGCGCAGCACCAGATCAGCCCCCTGCCGCTCCAGCCCCCAACTGCGCGCGGCCAGTGCGGTGCGCAGGGCGGCTTCCCCGCCGGGCATGGCCACTTCGATGCGGCTGGTGCCGCCCACCGCCACCTGCGCCATCAGCACATCGCCGGCAATTGCCCGCAACAGCCGTTCGGCCGCCGCCAGGCTGGCATTGTCGGGCGTGATGGCGGCAACGACCAGCGTGCTCGATTCGGGCGGCAGCGTGCCGATCTGCACATCGGCGGCGATGATGGCTCCCACGTCAATCGCCAGATCAGCATCGGCGCGCAGCCGGCCGTCACGCAGTGCCTGGGCATAAAGCGCGTCGATGCCCTTCACCCCTTCATCCAGCAGGCGCGCCAGCCCGGCCTCGCTGCTCACCTTCAGCGCCAGCCGGCCCAGTTCGGTGCCGGCCGCGCCGTGGCGGGCGATGAACAAGCCGCGAATGGGCCCGCCCGGATAACTGCGCGTCAGCCGGGCTTCGGCCACCAGCACATCCACCGTATCAAACCGGGTGATGATGCTGCGCCAGCCGGCGAGATCGCTGCGCCGAACCTGCGCCGCGCTCAGCCACAGATTGTCGGCTGCGCTGCCGCCGGGCAGCACATAATCGATCGGCGTCACATTGCCCTGCCAGCGGCCCCAGGCATCGCGCCACGGCGTCCTGGCCTGCGTTACCTGTGCCGCGCCGCCATCCACCAGCAGCGGCAGCAACAGCATCGGCGGCGATTGCAGGCTGGCCACGCCGCCCACATAATCGGCAGCGCGGCTGCGATCGAACACCACGCCCAACCGCGCGATATAACGGTTGGCGGAAAACTGTTCCCCCTGGCTTTCGATGCCGGCCACCATGCCATCAATCTGCCCATCGGAAAGCCGCGGTGCCTGCTCCTCCGGCTTGTTCGACAGCCGTGACCACAGTTTCGGCCAGGCCCGGCGCATCGCCTGCGTCCACGCGGCGCGGCGGGCGTCGTCAACATTCTTGGCGGTTACGTCCACGTCGATGCCGCCCACGGCATAGGCGCTGCCCGCCCCGCCTGATGGATCAGACGCGGGGCGTGTCGCCTTGCGGCTGGCCTGCTGGGCGACAGCAATCGCCGCGATCAGGCCGGCACCGACGAACAGGGCAAGGATGCGCTTCACAGCCGCTGTTTAGGGCCGCACCCGGCTGCTTGCCAAGCACGGATGCTGGCGCTTGGCTCCGACTGGCGCTATGGCGGCGCGCATGAGCGAAAAACGCCCCCTCACTCCCCCGCTTACCTATGCTGATGCCGGCGTGGATATCGCCGCCGGCAACGCGCTGGTGAAGATGATTGCACCGCTGGCCCGCGCCACGGCCCGCCCCGGTGCCGACGCGGAACTCGGCGGCTTTGGCGGCTTTTTCGATCCGAAGGCGGCGGGTTACAAGGATCCGCTGCTCGTCGCTGCCAATGATGGTGTCGGCACCAAGCTGAAACTGGCCATCGATACCGGCCGCCACGATACGGTGGGCATTGATCTGGTCGCCATGTGCGTCAACGATCTCATCGTGCAAGGCGCAGAGCCGCTGTTTTTCCTGGATTATTTCGCCACCGGCAAGCTGGAGAACGGCGTTGCCGCCCGGGTTGTCGCCGGCATCGCGCAGGGGTGCAAGCAGGCCGGCTGCGCGCTGATCGGCGGCGAGACGGCGGAAATGCCCGGCATGTATGCGGCGGGCGATTATGATCTGGCCGGCTTCTCGGTCGGCGCGGTCGAGCGCGGCGAACAGCTCACGGGTGACGGTGTTGCCCCCGGCCAGCTTATCGTTGGCATCGCGTCGTCGGGCGCGCACAGCAATGGCTATTCCCTCATCCGCCGCATCCTTGAGCGTTCGGGCGCCGATCTGGCCGCCCCGGCCCCGTTCGACCCCAGCCGCACGCTCGCCGAAGCGCTGCTCGAACCCACTCGCATCTATGTGAAGCCGCTGCTGCCGCTCATCCGTGCTGGCCGCATCAAGGCGCTGGCCCACATCACAGGCGGTGGCTTCCTCGAAAACATCCCGCGCGTGCTGCCTGCCGGTTCCCGCGCGCTGGTCGCCGCCCCCGCATTGCCGCCGCTGTTTGATTGGCTGCGCGCACAAGGCGGCGTAGCAGCCGCCGAAATGGCGCGCACTTTCAACTGCGGCACCGGCATGGTGCTGGTGGTGGACCGCGCCGAGGCCGAAGCCGTGATCGCCGCGCTGGCCGAAGCCGGCGAACAGGCCAGCATCATCGGCGAGATCATCGCCGGCCAAAAGGGCTGCGAAATCCACGGCGCGCCCGGCCAGTGGGGCGAAGCCGCCGCCTGGACGGCCAGTCACGATGCCTGAGCGGGCTCGCCCAAAGGCAAGGGTGGCCGTATTGATCTCCGGCCGCGGCAGCAACATGGCCGCGCTGCTCTATGCCAGCCGGCTGTATGATTGCCCCTACGAGATCGTCGTCGTTGGCAGCAACGATCCCGAAGCCGCCGGGCTTGCGCTGGCAGCAGCGGAAGGCGTGCCGACCTTCGCGCACAGCCACAAGGGCCTGAAGCGCGCCGAATTCGACGCCATCATCACCCGCGAACTGGAACAGGCCGGCGTCACCCACATCGCGCTCGCCGGCTACATGCGGTTGCTGTCGACCGAATTCGTCACCCACTGGCAGGGCCGCTGCCTCAACATCCACCCGTCGCTGCTGCCCAAACACAAGGGCCTGCACACCCACGAAGCCGTGCTGGCGGCCGGCGAAGCCGAGACCGGCTGCACCATCCACATCGTCACCCCCGAACTGGACGATGGCCCAACCCTCGCCCAGGCCCGCATCAAGGTGCTGCCCGGCGACACGCCCGAAACGCTGGCGGTGCGCGTGCAATATGCCGAACACCAGCTCTACCCGCGCGTGCTCGCCGATTTCGTGTCGGCAGCTGATCGCCCCGAAGCCCTGCTCACCCGCGTGCGCAGCCTGGCGCTGAACCTGCCGGCCGCAGCCGAAAAACTCTCCCACGGCTCCCCCGGCTTCTTCGTCGAAGGTGGCAAGTTCTTCGCCTATTTCAGCGAAAACCACCACGGCGACGGCATCACCGCGCTCCTGTTGAAAGTCTCCGGCCTCGATGAAGCGGCCATGCTGATCGAGCAGGACCCGGACCGCTTTTTCCGCCCCAAATATTTCGGCCCCGCCGG
>NZ_JANPML010000253.1:0-2278 GCF_031422795.1 Sandarakinorhabdus sp. | reverse complement strand
AACGTGAGTGCCAGCGGCTGATAGGGCATATGGGTCCCTGCCCCGGCGCCGTCAAGGGCTTCGCCGCTGCAGAAGCCGCCTGTCGCGAGAATGTCATCTTGTCATCTGGACAAAGCCGCCACTTCCCCGTCACAAGCAGACCATGTTTCGATCGCGTTTCGCCCTCACCAGTGCGCTGGCCGCTGCCCTCACCCTGGCCGGATGCGGCGGCGGCGGCGGCAGTGGGCCTGTCGGCGTTGCCCCCAGCCCGTCACCCACGCCCACACCCACCCCGCAGTGCGCCCTGCGCGACCGGCAATTGTGGGCCGAAGCCCAGATCCGCGAGAATTACCTCTTCCCGGCAGATTTGCCCGCCAGCCTGTCGCCCGACGGTTTTGCAACCGTGCAGGCCTATATCGACGCACTCACCGCCACGGCGCGCGTGGCGAACAAGGATCGCAATTTCACCTTCATCACCTCGATTGCCGAAGAAAATGCCTTCTTCACTTCCGGGCAAACAGCGGCCTTCGGCATCCGGCTTGAATATGACAGCAATGCCCGGCGCACCTTCATCCTGGATGTGTTCGAAACCGGCCCGGCCTTTGCCGCCGGCTTTGATCGCGGCGCCGAAATTCTGGCCATCGGCACCACGCCCGACAATCTGGTGCCGGTCACCACGCTGTTCGCAGCTGGCGGGTCGGCGGCCGTGTCAGACGCGCTGGGCCCCAGCGAGGTGGGCGTCACCCGCACCATCCGCTTCACCCTGGACGGGCAGGAGCGCACGGTCACCATCACGCGGGCTGAATTCAACATCCCACCGGTTTCCAGCCGCTTCGGCGTGCTGACCTATGAACAGCAAGGCCTTGGCCGCGTCGGCTATGTCAATCTGCGCAGCTTCATCTCCACGGCCGATGCTCCACTGCGCGCCGCCTTCGCCCGGTTCCGGGCTGAAGGTGCGACCAACATCATCATCGATTTCCGCTATAACAGCGGCGGCCTGGTGCGCACCGCTGAACTGATGGGCGACCTGATGGGCCGCGATCGGTTGGGCAGCGACGTGTTCAGCTTCACCACTTTCCGGCCATCGAAATCGGCCAGCAACAGCACCCGCCTGTTCCGCACCGTGCCCGAAAGCGTGGCGCCGACCAACCTCGCCTTCATCGCCACCGATGCCAGCGCTTCCGCCAGCGAGTTGGTGGCCAATGCCATGCTGCCCTATTTCCAGAACCGGCTGACGCTCGTCGGCGAGAACACAACGGGCAAGCCGGTGGGCCAGATCGCCGTCGACCGCGCCGCCTGTGATGATCGGCTGCGCATCGTTGCCTTCGCCACGCAAAACGCCAGCCGCCAGGGCGATTATTTCAACGGCCTGGCACCCTATCTGCCATCACGCGGCGGTCGCACCTGTGCGGCCAACGATGATTTCACGCGGCCGATGGGCAATCCCGCCGAAGCCTCCACCGGCCGCGCCATTGCCGCCCTGCGCGGCGAAAACTGCACCGCCATAGCCGCGGCAGCCGGCGACATCCGCGAACAATCGCTGGGCCGCCAACCGCTGCTCGCCCGCACGCCCAACGCCGCCCAGCGCGAAATGCCGGGGACGTTTTAAACAATTACTGCTTAGACTGACAGCTCGAAGCGGGAAGTGAACTTAGCAAGGTCCACCTTCACTGCAGGTGTATGGCCGCATGGTATTTGGGTTCAACCCAAATTTACGATTTCTCGTCAACGATTGCCCGCCATCAGGGCCTATCGATTGTCCTCCACCAGGTCCAATTGACTGACCGCCTCGCGGACCAATAGACAACCCACCGCCGGGACCAATTGACTGGCCGCCACCAGGGCCAATTGACTGACCACCGCCAGGCCCGATCGAGTCACATCCTCCGGGCCCAATTGATCCAGGTATGCAATTCCGCCAAGCCTGCGCCGAAACAATTTGTGGGGTCGCCAACACCGAAACCATGCTCACGAAAAACAGCATTTTTTTCATGTCGGTCCACTCCCACTCTCTGCGTTGCATGATATTCCACAATACATATTTTTCAAGCATCATCTTTCGGCGTATGGCAACTATCCATATGCCTTTATTTCGCAATATTCTTAGAGCCTCAGCAGCTGTTTGCCGAAATTCTTGCCTTCAAACAACCGGCGCAGCGTGGCCGGGCAATTCTCGAACCCGTGCGCCACGTCTTCAGCCGTCTTCAGCCTGCCTTCAGCCATCAGCTTCGACAGCGCGGCCACACCCTCGCCATAACGCTTGGCGAAATCGAGCACGATGAAGCCTTCCATCCGTCCG
>NZ_JANPML010000252.1:0-8041 GCF_031422795.1 Sandarakinorhabdus sp. | reverse complement strand
CTTCCTCGCCTTTCTGGGGCAGACGTTGGTGGTGCTGGCCAGCACATTGATCGGCCGCCGCCATCTGCGCTGGCACGCGGTGGTGCATCAGGGCGAAGCCATCGGCGTCAACGCGCTCGGCATTGTCGGGCTGCTGCTGTTCCTGGTCGGGCTGGTGGTGGCGCAGCAGGGCGCCGTGCAGCTGCGCCAGTTCGGGGCAGAGGTGTTCACCGTCAACCTGATCGGCCGGGCCACCACCCGTGAACTCGGCATATTGCTCACCGCCATCATGGTCGCCGGGCGATCCGGGTCGGCGTTTGCCGCCCAGATCGGATCGATGAAGCTGAATCAGGAAATCGACGCGCTGCGCACCATCGGGCTCGATCCGATCGAAGTGCTGGTGGTGCCGCGCGTCATCGCCTGTTCGCTGATGCTGCTTGGCCTCGCCTTCTATGGCGGCCTTTGCGCGCTGGTTGCGGGCGGCCTGTTTGCGTGGAGCGAGCTATCGATGCCGCCCGCTGCCTATATCACCCGCCTGCAGGAAGTGATCCTGGTTTCAGACTTCGTCATCGGCATGATCAAGGCGCCGGTGTTCGGCTTCATCATCGCCATCATGGGCTGCTACCACGGCTTTCAGGTGACCGGGAACGCCGAATCGGTGGGCAGCCGCACCACCCAGGCCGTGGTGGAAGCGATCTTCGTGGTCATCGTTTTTGATGCCTTCTTCGCCTTCTTCTTCAGCGCGCTGGGTTACAACTGATGGCAAGGCCGGTCTCTGGGCTTTCCGCCATCCTGCCCGATTCCGCCGATGTGGCAGTGCGGGTGCGCGGGCTGGTCACCGGCTTTGGCGACAAGATTTTGCACGATCATCTCGATCTGGATGTGGCGCGCGGCGAGATCCTTGGCCTTGTCGGCGGTTCGGGCAGCGGCAAATCGGTGCTGATGCGCACCATCATCGGCTTGCAGGCAGCGCGGGCCGGCAGCGTTTCGATCTTCGGCCAGGATGCGCTGGCGGCCGATCCCGCAGCCCAACGCGCCCTGCGCCGGCAATGGGGCGTATTGTTTCAGGAAGGCGCGCTGTTTTCCGGCCTCACCGTGGCGGAAAACATCGAAGTGCCGATGCGCGAATTTCTCCATCTGCCCGATGGGGTGATGGATGGGCTGGCGGCGGCCCGCCTGCGCCAGGTTGGCCTGCCGCCAGACAGTTGCACCAAATTCCCGTCTGAACTGTCGGGCGGCATGAAAAAACGCGCCGGCCTGGCGCGGGCGCTGGCGCTCGATCCGCCGCTGCTGTTCCTTGATGAACCCACAGCCGGGCTCGATCCGATTTCGGCGGCGGCTTTTGACAATCTGATCAAGCTGCTGAAAGACACATTGGGCCTCACATTGTTCCTGATCACCCATGATCTCGACACGCTAATCGCAATCTGTGATCGGGTGGCGGTGCTGGGTGAAGGCAAGGTGCTGGCCTGCGGCACCGTAGACGAACTGCGCGACTTTGATCATCCGTGGGTGCAGGATTATTTCGGCGGACCGCGCGGACGCGCCGCAACAATGCACCCGGGGGGAGAGGCGGCCTGATGGAAAACCGCAGCAATTACGTGATTGTTGGCAGCATCGCGCTGGCGATGGTGATCGGCATCTTTGTCATGGTGTTGTGGCTGGCGCGCTTTTCCGGCGGCGACAACAAGGAGTATGATATTTACTTCAAGCAGTCGATCACCGGCCTGGCGCTGGGATCGCCGGTGCAGTTCAACGGCGTTACCGTCGGCAAGATCACCCAGATCCGCCTGTTGCCGGAACGCCCGGAATTTGTGCGGGTCCGCATTAACATCGACGACAAGGTGCCGGTGCTGGATGGCACCACGGCTGGCGTCGAAGGCGTTGGCTTTACCGGCGTGTCGCAGGTGCAGCTGACCGGCGCGATGGAGGGCGCAAAGCCGATCACCACGCCCGGACCCGATGGCGTGCCGCTGATCCCGCCGCGCACCGGCGGTTTCAACGATCTGCTCGCCACTGCGCCGCAGGTGCTGGCCAATGTCTCGCGCCTCACCGAACGGCTGAACGATGTGCTGAAGGACGAAAACCGCGCGGCCTTGTCGGGCATCCTGAAGAACACCGATATCGCCACCGCCGCGCTGGCCAAGGGCGCGCCGGATCTGCAGGCCGCGCTTGCCGAAGCGCGCACCACCATGACGGCGGCCACCGCCACCCTGCAGCGGATCGAAACCCTGGCCAGTTCCGGCCAGGCTCTGGTTGATAGCGATCTGCGCCCGCTGGCCACCGATCTGCGGCGCACGGTCACCACCGCCAATGCCACGCTGGCCCGCGTCGATGCGCTGGCCGGCAGCGCCCAGCCCGGCGTTGAAATGCTGTCCAACCAGACCATTCCGGAAACCACCCAGTTGATCCGCGAGCTGCGCGAAACCACCGCCCGGCTGGGCGCCATCGCCGCGAAACTGGATGAAGATCCGGCCGGCGCCTTGCTCGGCGGCCGCCGCCTGCCCGAATATCAACCGCCAAAAGGGGGCGAGAAATGAACCTGCGCCTGATCCCGATCGCCCTTCTGCTCGCCGCGTGCAGCCCCCTGGTGCAGGTTGGCGGCAATGCGCCAGCGCCAGCCAGCCTGCTGGTGTTGCGCGCCGACGCGCCGCCGCCGGAATGGCGCGGCCCCGCCGCCGTGGGTGATACGCTGGCCGTGGCCGTGCCCGATGTGCCGGCCGAACTGCAAACGCTGCGGCTGCCGGTGCAGCTTACTAGTGCCACCGTGCAATATCTGACCGGCGCCAGCTGGTCTGAACAACCCAACCGCCAATTTCAGCGCCTGCTCGCCGACACGCTGGTGGGGGCTGGCGTGGCCGTGCTCGACACGCGCAGCGGCGGGGTAGCACCGGCCCGGCAGCTCACCGGCCATCTGCGCGAGTTCGGCCTGGATGTGCGCGGCACGCCGATGGTGCGGGTGCGTTATGATGCGCAACTGGCCGGCCCGCGCGGCGCCGGCACCGTGGCGCTGCGCAGCTTTGTGGCAGAGGAAAAAGTGTCGAGCCAGCAGCCCGCCGTCGTCGCTGCTGCCCTCAATCGCGCGGCCAACCGGCTGGCGGGCGAAGTGGCGGCCTGGGCTAGGGGCTGAGGCCCAGCGAATTTCACCGGTTGCCCGCCAGCAGCACTGGCCTAGAACAGCACGAAACCGCCTTGGGAGTATCCATCATGCCGTATGTCCGCACCGATGTTGCCAATCTGCTGGCCATGATGGCCGCCAATCCCGGCCCGTCGTTCACCGATTTGAGCCCCAGCGATGCCCGTGCCATGTATGTGGGCATGGGCCAGATGCTGGAAGCCCCGCGCGGCGAGATCAGCAGCACCGATCTGACGTTGCCCGGCGGCGTGCAGGCCCGGCTCTATACGCCGGCGACGACTGAAGATGGCACCGTGGTGGCCTTTTATCATGGCGGCGGCTGGGTGATTGGCAATCTGGAGACCCATGATGCGCTGTGCGCCGAAATCGCCCGAACATTGGGCCGCCGCGTGCTGGCGGTGGATTATCGCCTCGCCCCCGAAGCGCAGTTCCCGGCGGCTGCCGATGACTGCATTGCCGCCACCCGCTGGTTGGCCGGCTCGCCCGCCGAAATGGGCGCCCCTGTTGCCGGCATCATCCCGGCTGGCGACAGCGCCGGGGGCCACATGGCCGCACTTGTCACCCGCGAATTGCACGGCCATCTGCCGGTGCCGATTGTGGCGCAGTGGCTGATCTACCCGGTCACCGACATGACCGCCGCCGAAGGTTCGATGGTGGAAATGGGCGACGGCTATGTGCTGACCAAGGCGACGATGGACTGGTTCATCGACGCCTATATGGGCAAGGGGTCTGACAAATTGCTCCACCCCTGGGCCAGCCCGCTGCACGCCGAAACGCTGGACGGCCTGCCGCCGGCGATGCTGATGACCTGCGGGCTCGATCCGCTGCGCGATCAGGGCCGCGCCTATGCCGGCCGGCTGATCGAACATGGCGTGCGCACCATCTATCGCGAAGCCGCTGGACAGATCCACGGCTGCTTCACCATGCGCCAGGCGATTCCGTCCGCGCAGGATGATCTGATGGGCTGTATTGCCGATCTGAAGCGGCTGCTGGCATGACCCCCTCCTCGATCCCGCGCGAACATAAATCCGGCCTGCCCTATCGCCCCTGCGTGGGGGTGATGCTGGTCAATGCCGATGGTCTGGTCTTCACCGGCCAGCGCCTCGATCAGATGGTGGAAGCCTGGCAGATGCCGCAAGGCGGGATCGATCCCGGCGAAGACCCGTATGACACCGCGCTGCGCGAACTGTGGGAAGAAACCGGCGTCGATGCAGGCCTGACCAGCCTGCTCGGCGAAACGCCGGAATGGCATTATTACGATCTGCCCGACGATCTGATCGGCCGCCTCTGGAAAGGCAAATACGCCGGCCAGCGCCAAAAATGGTATGCGCTGCGCTTCCACGGGACGGACGCCGACGTGAACATCGCCACCCCCCACCCCGAATTCCGCCACTGGCGCTGGAGCCCGGTCGATATGCTGGTGGAGATGGCTGCGCCGTTCAAGCGCGAGCTGTATTCCGATGTGATTGGGGTATTGTCGCCTTATCTGTGAACTGCAAACGGGGAGGACAAAATGGCCAATCTGGACGGTGGATGCCTGTGCGGGGCGGTGCGTTACAACGTGGCGGCAGAGCCGGTGATGCAGGCGGTTTGCCATTGCAAGAATTGCCAGCGTCAGGCCGGCAGCGGCTGGTCAATGATCATGGGTGTGCCGGCAGCGGCGCTGGCGGTCACTGGCGAGGTGAAGTCCTATCAGGACCATGGCGAATCCGGCGGCGACGTGCTGCGCCAATTCTGCCCCATCTGCGGCTCCCCGCTGTTCAGCCGGGTTTCGGCGGCGCCTGATCTGGTGTTCATCAAGGCCGGCACACTGGATGATACCAGTGCCTTTACGCCGCAGATGCAGTTCTGGACCGACAGCAAGCAGCATTGGGTGGATATTGCCGGTGTGCCCGGCTTTGCCCGCAACCCCGGTTAAATCAACCCCGCCAGCGGGCTCGACGGATCGGCGTAGCGCCGCTTGTTCATGCGGCCGGCGCGGTAGGCGAGGCGGCCGGATTCGACGGCCAGTTTCATGGCGCGGGCCATCAGGATCGGGTCCTTGGCCTCGGCGATGGCGGTGTTCATCAGCACGCCGGCGCAGCCCAGTTCCATGGCGACTGCGGCATCCGATGCTGTGCCAACGCCGGCATCGACCAGAACCGGCACCTTAGCATTCTCGATGATCACCCGCAGCGTCAGCGGGTTCTGGATGCCCAGGCCTGATCCGATCAGGCTGCCCAGCGGCATGATGGCGGCGGCGCCCAGATCTTCGAGTTTTTTCGCGGCGATGGGATCATCGGCGCAGTAAACCATCACGTCAAAGCCATCCTTCACCAGGATTTCGGTGGCGCGCAGGGTTTCGGCCATATCGGGATAAAGCGTGCGGGCTTCGCCGAGCACTTCCAGCTTGACCAAATTCCACCCGCCGGCTTCCCGCGCCAGCCGCAAGGTGCGCACGGCATCATCGCCGGTAAAGCAGCCGGCGGTGTTGGGCAGATAGGTGAAACGCTTGGGGTCCAGAAAATCGGTCAGCATCGGCTGGCTGCGATCGGTCACGTTCACGCGCCGCACCGCCACCGTGACGATTTCCGCGCCGCTGGCTTCGGCCGCCGCGGCGTTCTGGGCATAATCCTTGTATTTGCCGGTGCCGACGATCAACCGCGAGGTGAAACGGCGGCCGGCGACGACCCAAGAATCTGAGTTCTCGTCGTCGTCTTGCCCACCACCAACGAAATGCACGATCTCCAGCGCATCGCCATCGGCCAGCTGCACATCAGCCAGGCGCGAACGCGGCACGATGGCCAGGTTGCGCTCCACGGCGACCTTTTCCAGCGGCAATTCCAGTTCCGCCAGCAGGGCAACAATGCTGGTGCCGGGGGCGACACGGCGCAGTTCGCCGTTCAGGGTAATGCATAGCGCGGTCATCGTCATCATTGGCCAGTGGCGGCGGCCAGCACGGCGGCGCGCAATTCGGGGATGCCCACACCCTTTTCGGCAGAGGTGGCGATCACTTCGGGATAAGCGGCGGGGTGGATGCGGGCGGCGGCAGACGTCGCCTCGTGCACCTTGGCGAGCTCGGTCGGCTTGATCTTGTCGCCCTTGGTCAGCACCACCTGAAAACTCACGGCGGCCTTGTCGAGCAGCGTCATGATCTCGCGGTCGACCGGCTTGATGCCGTGGCGGCAATCGATCAGCACCAGCACCCGGCGCAGCACGACGCGACCGCGCAGATAATCCTGCACCAGATGCTTCCACTGCCGCACCACATCCTTGGGCGCTTCGGCAAAGCCATAGCCGGGCATATCGACGATGCGAAACAGCGTCGGTTCGCCCACTTCGAACACGTTCAGTTCCTGCGTGCGCCCCGGCGTGACCGATGCGCGCGCCAGGCCATTGCGGCCGGTGATGGCGTTCAACAGCGAGGATTTGCCCACGTTCGAACGGCCCGCCACTGCGATTTCCGGCACGTCTGGCGCCGGCAGGAACTTCAGTTCCGGTGCGGACAGCAGAAAGCTCACCGGCCCGGCAAAACGCTTGCGCGCGGCCTCGATCAGGTCGGCCTTGATGATCTCTTCGTCTGTCACTTGCGGCGGCGTCCTGCACTTGGCTTCGGCGCACCCGGTTTCGGACCAGCAGGCTTGGGGCCAACGGGCTTGGGCGGGATCGGCTTCACATCGATCACGGCTGCCGATGGCGGGGTCGCCGGGGTCGGATATTTGCGGTTCATGTAAAGCTGCTGCCCGATGGAGACGAGGTTGTTGATCGTCCAATACAGCTGCAGGCCGGCGGCAAACGGCGCCATGAAGAACATGAACAACCACGGCATCAGCGCAAACACCTGCTGCTGCACCGGGTCCATCTGGGCAGGCGACAGTTTTTGCTGCAGCCACATGGTCACGCCCAGCAGGATCGGCAGCACGCCCAGCGCAATCATCTCTGGCGGCTGCCAGGCAATCAGGCCGAACAGGTTCAGCGGCGTCAGCGGATCGGGCGCGGACAGATCGGTGAGCCACAGCACAAACGGCTGATGGCGCATTTCAATCGAGATCAGCAGCGTTTTATACAGCGCATAGAAGATCGGGATCTGCAGCACGATAGGCAGGCAGCCGGCGAGCGGATTGACCTTTTCGTTCTTGTAGATGGCCATGATTTCCTGCTGGGCGCGCAGTTTATCATCGCCATATTTTTCCTGGATCGCCTTCATGCGCGGGCCGATCAGCCGCATCTTGGCCATCGATTCATATTGCTTGTTGGCAATCGGGAACATGATTGCGCGCACAATCAACGTCAGCCCGATGATGGCGACACCGAAATTGCCGGTGAATTTGAACAGGAAATCGAGCAGGTAGAAAATCGGCTTGGCGATGATCTCGAACCAGCCCCAGCTCACCGATTTGTCGAGGCGCGGAATGCCGGCTTCGGTGTAGCGGTCGATCAGATCGACTTCCTTGGCCCCGGCAAACAACTTGGCGGTGCTGGTCACGCTGCCGCCTGCCGGCACGGTGACGGCCGCGGCCAGCCAATCGGCCTGATACTGGCCGGCGGCATATTGGAAGGTGGCGTCGATCCTGGCCTTCTGGTCGGGCACGGAGGCGGCCAGCCAATATTTCTCGGTCAGGCCGAGCCAGCCACCGGTGGAGGTGAAACGCTGCGGGCCTTCTTCGCGCAGCTTCTCGAATTCCAGGTCGCTGTCCTTCAACGTGTCCTGCAGCACGCCCACCGGGCCAACATGCACGTTGACTTCGGCCGCTGGCGCTTCGCCGCGACGCGATACCAGGCCGAACGGCTGCAACGCCACCGGCGCGGCGCCGGGGTTGGTGATGCTCTGTTCGACGGTGAACATGAAATCCGCGTCGACACTCACCTTCTGGCGGAAGACGAGGCCCTGCGGCGAGGTCCAGCTGAGCGTCACCGGGGTGGCGGGGGTCAGCGTGGTACGATCGG
>NZ_JANPML010000251.1:0-1713 GCF_031422795.1 Sandarakinorhabdus sp. | reverse complement strand
CGGCGCGGTGAACGGATCGCGTTCCAGGGTGATGAAATCGGCATATTTGCCCGGCTCCAGCGTGCCCACCTTGGTTTCATTGTGGCCGGAGCGGGCGGCCCAGGTGGTGAAGCCGGCAAAGGCATCGGCCAGGCTGACCTTCTCCCACGGCCGCCAGCCGCCGGCCGGCAGGCCATCGCGGGACTGGCGGGTGACGGCGGCGTGCAGGCCGAACATCGGATCGGGCGGTTCCACCGGGAAATCGCTGCCGAAGGCGAGTTCAGCGCCGCTTTTCTTGATCTGCTGCCATGCATAAGCGCCCTGCAGTCGTGCATCGCCCACGCGGGCTTCGGCCATGCCCTTGTCGGACGTGGCGTGGGTGGGCTGCATCGAAGCGATGATCTTCAAGCTGGCGAAGCGACCGAGATCGGCCATGTCCACGATCTGCGCATGTTCGTTGCGGTGGCGCAGGCGCGCCCGCTCGGCGGCGGGCACGGCGGCATAGCCGTCCATGGTCGAGCGGTTGGCAGAATCGCCAATCGCGTGGGTGTTGACCTGAAAGCCGTCGCGGCTGGCTTCGGTGATATAAGTCTTCAGCTTGTCGGCCGGGGTGATATCCAGCCCGCGCGTATTGGGCATGTCGCTGTAGGACGCGATCAGATAGGCGCCGCGGCTGCCCAGCGCGCCATCGGAAACCAGCTTCATCGACTGCATGGCCACCAGATCATTGTGGCTCCACGGGATCGGGCCGTTCGGCGCGATCGCCTTGCGATTTTCGGGGCCGCCAGCCATGGCATAGATACGCGCCGTCAGCTTGCCGGTCTTGGCAAAGCGGACGTAGCGATCCCAGGTGAGCTTATCCATGCCGGCATCGTGCGCGCCGGTCAGGCCGACCTCGGCCATGGTTTCGAGGCTTTTTTCCAGCACCAGATCGAGCCGCTGTTCATCATCATCGGGGATGACGCGATCAATTAGCGCCATCGCCTTGTCAACAAACACGCCGGTGGGATTGCCGGCGGCATCGCGGATGATTTCGCCGCCATCGGGAGCCTTGGTGTCCCGCGTGATGCCGGCGGCTTTCATGGCGGCGGTGTTGGCCCAGCCGGCATGGCCATCGACGCGGGCGAAAAAGGCCGGGCGGCTGCCGGTGACGGCATCCAGTTCGGCGGCAAAGGGAAAGCGGTTGATGAGCTTGCCATCGGCATACCAGCGTTCCTGATTCCAGCCGCGGCCCAGGATCCAGCCAGCGGCGGGAATGCCGGCCTTGATGCGGCCCAGCGCTTCGGTGATGGACGCGGTGTCGCGCAGATCGACCACCAGTTTCAGTTCGCCCAGCCGCATCACATGGCCGTGGGCATCGATCAGGCCAGGCCACAGCGTGGCGCCCTTCACATCGACGCGCGTGCCGGCGGGCAGCGCCGCGCCGGCCTGCAACGTTGATACCACCTTGCCATCATCATCCACCACCAGCGTGGCAAAGCGCTGCAATTCGTCCTTGCTGTCGAGCGTGTAGCCATTGGCATTGGTGTAGAGCGTATCGGCCAGCGCCGGCGTGGCGGTGGCCAATAGTGCGGCAAGCAGCAGTTTTTTCATTTCAGGTTCTTCCTGTTTTCAAAGGTCTTTTGCCATGAACACCCAGTGCGGAAACATGATTTCCGGCACTTCCACTTCAAGATAGGCCGGGATCGGCGCAAAGCCCAGCCGCTCATAAAGGCCAATCGCGGTTTCCAGCGT
>NZ_JANPML010000250.1:0-3842 GCF_031422795.1 Sandarakinorhabdus sp. | reverse complement strand
GCTTGTTCTCTTCAACCGCAGTTGGTACAACCGCGCCGGTGTCGAGCATGTGATGGGCTTTTGTTCCAAAGACGAACATGAGGAGTTCATGCAGTCGGTGCCGAAGTTCGAGGAGATGCTCGTCAACTCGGGCATCAAGCTGCTGAAGTATTACCTGGACATCGGCAAGGACGAGCAGACGCGGCGTCTTGCAGAGCGCAAGCGCGATCCACTCAAGCAGTGGAAGAGCAGTCCGGTGGATGCGGTGGCTCTGAAGCACTGGAAGGCCTACTCTGAAGCGCGCGACGCCATGCTGCTGCGGACACACACGGCAATCGCGCCGTGGCGCATCGTGCGCGCCGATGACAAGCGCCTGGCGCGTCTGAACCTGATGCGCGACATCCTCTCGCGGCTGCATTACGCCGGCAAGAAGAACAAGCTTGTTCAGCCCGACCTGAACCTAGTGTTTGAGTTCACGCCGGACTGCATTGCTTCCAAACGGCTGGCACGCTGAATCTGGACCCGGCTGGGGAACCACCATGAAAACAAGCACCATCGAAGTCGGCGAGTTGGTCTCAACGTTGAGCGCAGCGGGCGTTCAACGGCAACTGTCGACGCTGCCCGGCGTGCATCACGCCGACGTGAACTATGTGGCCGGCAGCGCGACGGTGCACTATGACGAAGCGAAGATCACGCTGGACGCCATCCGGCAACGCGTCGTCGATTGCGGCTACCACTGCCGCGGTGAACTTGTTCCGGCCCATGTCTGCGATGTGGCGGACCACAAGACGGTCGGCGATGTCCATGCTGGCCACGCCAGCCAGGCGATGCATGGCGGCGCAGGCGGTAAAGAAGCCGGGGTTGATTCGGCTGCCAAGCAGCCGACGAAGCCGGTGAAGGATGTTCATGCAGGCCACGGCGATCACGCCGGCCACGGGGGAGCATGCGGCTCGTCGCCCAGCGCGAAGGCCGACATGATGCATGACATGGGTCATGCGCCCGGCATGTCGATGCAGGGCATGGCCGACGACATGCGCAACCGTTTCCTGGTCGCCCTGGTGTTCGCCGTGCCGGTGTTTTTCTATTCACCGATGGGCGAGATGTTCGGCAACTTCCCCACGCCGTATGGCATGGACCGCAAGCTCTTTCTCTTCTTTGCGGCCACGGGTGCCATCGCCTATCCGGTCTGGCCGTTCCTGGTCGCGGCCGTGCGTGCCGCGCGCAACAAGGTCGCCAACATGGCGACGCTCATCGTGCTATCGGTGGGCACGGGCTATCTGTTCAGCGTGGGCGCCACGTTCTTCTATGAGAGCGAGGTGTTCTTCGAGGCGTCGGCCGTGCTGCTCGTCTTCATCCTGCTGGGCCACTGGCTGGAGATGCGTGCCCGTGCCGGCGCGTCGGACGCCATCCGTGCGCTGATGGACCTGGCTCCGCCGATGGCCACCGTCGTTCGCGCCGGTGTCGAGACGCAGGTGCCGACGGCGCAGGTGCTCGCCGGCGAGACCGTCGTCATCAAGCCGGGCGACAAGATCCCGGTCGATGGCGAAGTCACCGAAGGCGGCTCGCAGGTTGACGAGTCGATGCTCACCGGCGAATCGATGCCGGTGAAGAAGGTCGTGGGCAACACCGTCATCGGCGCCACCATCAACAAGAGCGGCAGCTTTCGCTACAAGGCCACCAAGGTCGGTGCGGACACCGCACTGGCACAGATCGTCAAGCTGGTTCAGGAGGCGCAGAACTCCAAGGCGCCAGGGCAGTTGCTCGCCGATCAGGCGTCTCAGTGGTTGGTACTGGCCGCCATCGCCATCGGGCTGCTGACCTTCGGTGTGTGGTTCTGGGTCATCGGCGAACCCTTGCTATTTGCACTGACGCTGACCATCACGGTGTTCGTGATCGCCTGCCCCGACGCACTCGGGCTGGCCACGCCGATGGCCATCATGGTCGGCACCGGCCTCGGGGCGATGAACGGCATTCTGTTCAAGAACGCCTCGGCGCTGGAGAACGCCACCAAGCTCACCGTCATCGTCTTCGACAAGACCGGCACGCTCACCATCGGCCAGCCCGATGTGGTCGAGATGGTCATGGCGCCCGGCGTCAGCGAGTCGCAATTGCTCGCCGTTGCAGCGGGGGTGGAAAAGTTCTCCGAGCACCCGCTGGCGCAGGCGGTGCTCAAGCGTGCTGGGACAGCGCCGGTCGAGACGGCCACGGCATTCGCCAACATCGACGGGCAGGGCGCCCGCGCCACCATGGGCACTGAGGCCGTGCTGCTGGGCAACCGCAAGTTGATGCAGTCGGAAAGCGTGAGCCCGGAATCGATGGCGGCACTGGCGGCCGAGGCCACGCGGCTCGAAGGTGGCGGCCGCACAGTGGTGCACGTGGCTCGCGCTGGCAAGCTGATCGGCCTGATTGCCATCGCCGACGCGGTGCGACCCACCTCGAAGGCGACGATCGCCAAGCTGCAGGAACGCGGCGTCAAGGTGGCGATGATGACCGGCGACAACCAGGCCACCGCCGAGCGCATCGGCAAGGAACTGGGCATCGACATCGTGCTGGCCGAAGTGCTGCCCGGCCAGAAGGCAGCCAAGATCAAGGAACTTCAGGACCAGAGCAACAAGGTCGGCATGGTGGGCGACGGCATCAACGATGCCCCGGCCCTGACCCAGGCCGACGTGGGCTTTGCCATCGGCGCCGGCACGGACGTGGCGATGGAAAGCGCCCAGGTCGTGCTGATGAAGAGCGACCCCTACGACGTGGTCGGTGCCATCGAGCTGTCGCGCGCCACGCTGCGCAAGATGCACCAGAACCTGTGGTGGGCGGTGGGCTACAACGTGATCGCGTTTCCGCTGGCGGCGGGTGTGTTCTATCCCTTCACGCTGTCGCCGGAGATCGCCGCGCTGTCGATGTCGGGTAGCTCGGCGGTGGTGGCCATCAACGCGCTGATGCTCAAACGCACCAAGCTCGCCGGCATCAAGAGGGCGGGATCGCCGGCTGCGCCGACGACCGCCGCGAGCGTTGGTGCCGGAGCATCGGCATGAGCGACCTGATGAGTACCGCAGACTCGAGCCTGCCGAGCGGGCTTCGAGGTTCGGCAGCGTATCGCGGCCTCGACCCGACATCGAATCTGCTGAGGCAGTTGTTTCACGGTTTCGACGGGAGCCTCACCCTGCGCTTGTGGAACGGCACCACCTTGACACTCGGCAAAGGGGCTGCACACGCTGCCGAGCCGCTGTTCACCCTGGTGTGTCATCACCCGGGCTTCGTCCGCTCGATGGTCTTTGGACGCGATCCACTGCGTCTGGCCCAGGCGTATTTTCAGGGAGACATCGATGTCGAAGGAGACTTCTTCGCAGCGCTTCACCTTAAGGACCATTTGCACTCTATACGCCTGTCTTTCAGAGACAGGGTCGGCGCAATGTTTACAGCCGTTCGACTGCTGGCGCCCAACGACGCGCGGCCGGACTCCGCGAGTCGTCGGTCGGGCCTGCATGGCCGCGCCGTCAAGGCTCACTCGAGGACCGAGAACCGGGCAGCGATCTCGTTCCACTACGACGTCTCCAATGAGTTCTACCGGCTGTGGCTCGACGAGGAGCGCGTCTATTCCTGCGCCTATTTCATGCATCCCGATGAGTCGCTGGATCAGGCGCAGCGCAACAAGCTGGAACACATCTGCCGCAAGCTCCGGCTGCGGCCCGGTGAGCGTCTGCTCGACATTGGCTGCGGTTGGGGCGCGCTGGTGTGCTGGGCGGCCCGCCACCATGGTGTGCGAGCACACGGCATCACGTTGAGCCAGCAGCAGTTCAAGCATGCGCAGCAGCGCATTCACACCGAGGGCCTGCAGGACCTCGTGACGGTGGAACTGCGTG
>NZ_JANPML010000249.1:0-2422 GCF_031422795.1 Sandarakinorhabdus sp. | reverse complement strand
CTGGGCGGCGCTGAAATCCGGCACCACGCCCGGTTGCAACGCCGGCACCTGCGCCAGAACCACCGTCGGGGCATGATATTTGGACCCGACGACACGAACCTGGCCAACCACGGCTTCGGTCACCTTGAGGAGCACGATGCCGGCGACAAAGGCCGCATTGGGCTGCGGCGGGATTTCCACCAGAACCGATTCATAGCCCTTGGCCTTGTAAGCCGCCTCCAGCGCCTTGCGCGCCGCCTCGACGTCGGTTGCGGCGCGGCCGGGGCCGGCATAGGGGTAGACTGCGGCTTCCACGGTCGCTGCGTCGAGCCGGGTAACACCCACGACATCGAACGCCGAAATCTCGAACTGGTCGGGCGCGCTGCGTACCGGTGGTGCCTGTACCTGCGGTGCCTGTACCTGTGGCGCCTGCTCCTGCGCCGAAGCCACAGTCGCGGAAGCGACGGCCGCCGCCGCAAGCGTCGGCATCACTGTCGACAGCATTGCGCCGACAAACGTCGGGCGGCAACAGCGCACGCGGCGCGACATTGGCGGCAAAAGCGTCATAGGACGAACGGAATATCCCTGTTATTGCTTGAAAAAAGCCGGCTAACGCCTACTTTTTCGGCAGGCTGATATAGCAGGCCATTCGAGTAACTTTTTTTACCAGATTATTACCGTATCAAGTCGCACGGCAAAATTGCGTCGGCGCGGCGGCTGTTGCAAAAATGTCAAAATCTACGGCTAGGGGCATGGTTCAGGGAAGGCGCGGCAAAGCTGCGCGTTTCCGCCAATGCTGTTCGCAGCTGGCCCGCCCGTTAACTGATCCGCTCGTTCCGAAGGAAAATGCCGTGATTGCCGTGCGCGTCATCAGCCTGCGCGGTTCGCCCCGTCGGGCCGGCATGTCCGCGCAACTGGCGGCCATTCCGGGGCTGGATTGGCAATTTGTTGATGCTGCCGAAGCCGTGCCGACCGATCTGCCGCACGATGAAGAGGCAACCCTGCAGACCATCCGGCGCAGCCTGACCCGCGGCGAACTGGGCTGCTTTGCCAGTCATTTCGGCATCTGGCGTCGGCTTGCCGCCATGCCTGCAGCCAGCACGATGGTGGTGCTGGAGGACGATCTGTTGCTCGATCCGGTGTTCTTCACCAATCTCGAGGCCATTGCGGTCAGCATTCCCGACATCCCCTATCTGCGTCTCCATGCCAAGGCGCCAGCACCGGCGAACGTTGTCGGGCGCGTCGCTGGCCGCCATCTTGTCCGCTATCGCGGCATGGCGTTCGGCACTCAGGCCTATCTGCTCCGTCAGCCGGCAGCGGCGCGCCTTGTGGCTTCTATCACCCGCATTGTCCGCCCGATCGATGACGAGCTCGACCGTTATTGGGCGCATCGCGTGGTCAGCATGGGGGTTTTTCCGTTTCCGGTGCTCGAACTCGGCGGGCCTTCAACAATCGAGGGCGAACGCCGCGGCCTTGCCCCCGCCACCTGGCGCGAACCGCGCTATCAGGCCCGCCGCGCCGTCGAATCGCTGCGGCGGCGCATCGCCAATCTCCGCCTCGCCTTGGGGTTACCGCTATGACTCGCGCTGCCATCACCAAACCGCCGTTGCCAACGCGGATCGCAACCAAGCTCAGGCGCTGGCAATCGCGGCTCGCCCGCGTGCCGGCCGGCGCGGGGCCGGAACGTTGGCTGTTCATCGTCACCTATGGCCGCTCCGGCTCGACCATCCTGCAAAAGCTGCTGGGCAGCATAACCGGCCATTATCTCGCCGGGGAAAACCACAACAGCCTGCATGGTGTGTTCGCCGCCTGGCGTGACGCAACCATCCTGAAGGCCAAATATGGCTGGGGCCATGAAGGCATCGACCATCCCTGGCACGGCGCCGATGTGGCTGACCCCGATGGCTATGCCCGCGCCATGGTGGCGGCCTTTGTTGCCAACATCCTGCGCCCGCCGCGCGGCACCCGCGTCGCCGGCTTCAAGGAAATCCGTTACCTCACCGAGGATCTGCGCGAGTATCTGCTGTTCATCGATCGCTTTTTCGCGCCGGCGGTGTTCGTGATCAATGTCAGGTCGGTCGATGCCGTCGCGCAGTCGGCGTGGTGGAAAGATGCCGACAAGCAGGAGCTGGCCGCCAATATCGCCCGCTTCGAAGCCATTACTGACGCGCTCGTGGCCGAATTTCCCGATCGCTTCATCAAGATCGACTATGCCCGCTGGACCAGCGACCCCGAAACACTCCGCCCGGTCTATGCGATGCTCGACGCGCGGTTTGATGCTACGCAGATCGCCGAGACGCTATCGGTGCGGCTGGAGCATATGCGGGGATAGAAACCCTCATGCCATCAAGAACTGAGCCTCCGGCGGGGCGGGGGGGGGGCCCGCGGCCCCCCAAGTATTGGGCGCGGCCCCCCACCAAAAAATGGGAATGTGGTGGGGCGA
>NZ_JANPML010000248.1:0-3712 GCF_031422795.1 Sandarakinorhabdus sp. | reverse complement strand
AGTACGAGAGGACCGGGATGAACATACCTCTGGTGCACCTGTCGTCACGCCAGTGGCGCAGCAGGGTAGCTATGTATGGACGGGATAACCGCTGAAAGCATCTAAGCGGGAAGCCTCCCTCAAGATAAGATCTCATCGAGTCGTGGAAGACCACCACGTTGATAGGCCGGGTGTGTAAGTGCAGTAATGCATTCAGCTAACCGGTCCTAATTACTCTGGTCACGCCTGAAGACTCCACCATCAACGACATCACTGTTAGCACTTCGTGCACGACATCGTTCAAAACCCCCTCCTGTTTGCCGGCTTCATGGCTTGGTGGTCATAGCGCCTGTGACCCACCCGATCCCATCTCGAACTCGGCCGTGAAACCAGGCAGCGCCAATGGTACTTTCGCTTAAGCGATGGAAGAGTAGGTCGCCGCCAGGCCTTGCAGCCGGCAGTCAGTAGGTAGAAATCCATTCACAAGTCTTTGATTCAGCCCAGGGCGTCCGCAAGGGCGCCTTGTGTTGTCTCTGGTGCAGCTGGCGTTGGTTGGCTGTCACAAATGGATTGTCGCGGGGTGGAGCAGCCCGGTAGCTCGTCAGGCTCATAACCTGAAGGCCGCAGGTTCAAATCCTGCCCCCGCAACCAACTTGAAAACCCCCGTCGGTATCCCTGCGGGGGTTTTCCGTTGCGCGCTGTTGGCACCTCAGAAGTTGCGATTGCTCAAGCCCAGGCGGTCGAGCCAATCGCTGCCGAACACATATTCGCCTTCTCGATCCAGCAGATCGGTGCGCGCCGCCAGCCAGCGCTCCAGATCGTCCCCATAGGCATCGCGCACGCTGCTGGCCGTGGCCTGGTTCAACTTGCCCCAATGTTCGGCGTGGGGGATGCCGGCGCTGCGCAAATCGGTGACGGCCTGGGCCATCACCAGCCTCGTGGCGCTGCTGTCGAGGCCGTCGATGTCGGTGATCACGCTTTGTGGCCAGCGGATGAAGGCAAGATGGCCCGGTGATTTGCGAGCGTAACGGCAGGCAAAGGCCACAGGCGCCTTGCCGACCTTCGTCAACGCCGCCTGAAAAATCGCCCGCACATCGTGCACTCGGTCGACTGGTGCCGCCACCGACGCTCCCGCCGTGCCGGCCCGCGGCGTAGTGAAGTTAAAACTCTGTCCCCAACTGCCGACGCGGCCGTTGATGGGGCTCAGTTGATCGGCCAGCACCGCCTTGGTGATGACCGGCGTCAGCCCCGGCGCAGAATCGAGCAAATTGGCCACCACCGTCGCCAGATTATAGCCTGGGCTGCGCTTGGGCTGGATGCTGTAATCCAGATTGTGGCCATCGTCCCAGTCACAGCGATAGCCGCAGGTGACATAGGCAAAGCCCTTGTCGATCTGATCGTTGATCACCGACTGGAAGAAATAGGGCCGCCGGCCCGCCGCGCCCGGCAGATTGGCGGCCGCAAAGTCCACGTCGGCCAGGCTGCTCATCGCGCGCAGCAGCGCCGGCCCAGCCGGCAAGCGCTTACGGTGATTTTCCAGCAGGAAGCGCGGCACACTTTCGATCAGCACGGCATGCACCACGCCCAGCGCCCCCAACGAAACCAACGCGGCGGCAAACAGCCGGTCATCGCGCAGCACCGTGGCACCCAGCTCGGCGGCCAGCCGGCCATCGGTGACGGGGCGGCTCGCCGGCTCGATCCACAGATTGCGATCTGGGCTCGGGATCAGCTGGATGGCGCGCACCTGGCTCTGGATGGCGCCATGATCGATCGCGGAACCATGGGTGCAACAGCTCATCGCGCCCACGAAGGTCTGTCCATTCGAAGCGCCCGTGGTGGCCAGCGATCGCCCGCGCGGCTCCAGCCACATGTTGAGTTCAGCCACGGAAATCCCGGTCTGGCACAGCACCAGCCCATCGTGATCGCCGCTGAAGGCCGGGTCGACGTGGGTTTTCGGCAGCGCAAACAGTTGGTTGGCATAGCCAGTTGCCAGCGGCCAGCCACCCGGCACCGACGGCGCCGCCGAGAATGACCATGTCGCACCATGCGCGCGCAGCCGCCGCCGCTCGGTGAAAGCCTTGCCGATCAAGTCCTGCACCGCCTTGGCGCTGGCCCGCATGTCGGCCAAGCTGGCCGTGACGGCGCGGTGCAGTTCGTACCGACCGGCAATCGGCACATCCCGTTCGGTGAAATGCCAATTGTGCCAAGTGCGATCGTCAAATTTCAGGATGCGGGCCATGCGGCGCCCCCCTTATTGCGGAATCTCGCCTTCGCCCGTCGGCAGTTTGCCGCAGCGATAACGGATGTGGGACGGTTGCCAGAAGCCCAGAGTGAGAACGGTGGCCAGTGATTGCATCAGCGAGGTTCGCACCTGCACATCGCTGATGCTGTTGGTGCCAACACAGGCTGCGGCCTTTTTCGGATGCTCGATGGCACCCCAGGCGATGGCGTTGCTGTTGACGGGATGCAGATTCTGATCGCCGCGATTGGGTACCGGCACGGTCAGGCTGTGATAGGCGCAGCCTTGCAAGGCGCAGCAGAGCATCAGGGTCGAAAACAGGCGCAACATCATCTTCCCCCAAGCCAAATTCGGCTGACCCTTCAGCGATGATGACATGAAGCCGAAGCGCTGGCCAGCAGGCTGGTTATGCCCGTCCATCTGTTGCACAAGGACCGGCATGGACGACGAATTTGCCCTCTATGATCTCAAGGTCGAAGTGATCGCCCCGCCCGGCGCGACGCTGTGGTGCAACGCCAAGCCAGGGGACTGGTTCGAGCTGCGCGGTGAACTGCTGTTCCTGCCGCCGGGCCAAGGCTTTTCGATCTACAGCCTTGCGGCCGTGCTGCCGCTGCTCGCCGCCAAGCAGCGCGTCACTCACCCCAATGACTGGATGGACAGCGACGCCGAAATCGCCTGCCCCGATCCCAACTGCCCGTCGCAGCTGCGCATCACCCGCCTGGGCAAGCGCACATTCCGCCGCGCTGACAGTACGGCAACGGTGAAGCCATGAGCGTGGAACGCGCCACCCTGGCCCCCGGCCACGAGATTTCACGGCTGATCCGCGGCGGTTGGCAGTTGGCCGGCGATCATGGCCCGGTCGATCGCGACAGTCTCAACGACGGTTTCCTCGCCTTCTTCGATGCCGGCATCACGGCGCTGGATTGTGCTGACATCTACACCGGCGTCGAAGAAATGATCGGCGATTTCCGTCGCCATCTGGTCAACGCGCGCGGCGCCGAAGCCCTGACCCGGCTGAAGGTGCACACCAAGTTTGTTCCCGATCTCGGTTCCCTGGGCCGGCTGACGCTCGTTGATGTCGAAACCATCATTGACCGTTCGCGCGCCCGGCTTGGGATGGATCGGCTCGATCTGGTGCAGTTTCACTGGTGGGATTATGCCACCCCCGGCGCCATCGACGCCGCCTTGCACCTGAAGGCGCTGCAGCAAGCCGGCAAGATTGCCCATGTCGCCGGCACCAATTTCGATGCCGCCCATGTCGCCGAATTCGCCGCTACCGGCGTGCCGCTAGCCAGCATTCAGGTGCAATATTCCCTGCTCGATCGCCGCCCGGCCGGAGCCTTCACAGTCACTGCGGCCGCCAGCGACACCGGCCTCATCTGCTACGGCGCCCTCGCCGGCGGCTTCCTCTCCGCCCGCTGGCTTGGGGCTCAGGATCCCGCCGAAAGCCTCACCAACCGCAGCCTGATCAAATATCGCCTGATCATCGATGAA
>NZ_JANPML010000247.1:0-8442 GCF_031422795.1 Sandarakinorhabdus sp. | reverse complement strand
GCTGGCGTGAAAAAGATCATCGTGCTGATGGAGCACAACGCCAAGGACGGCAGCGCCAAGTTCAAGACCGCCTGCACCCTGCCGCTCACCGGCAAGGGCGTGGTGGACATGGTGATTTCCGAACTCGCCGTGCTGGCGCGTCCGGCCAAGGGTGCGGCGTTCAAGCTGATCGAACTGGCGCCGGGCATCGATCTGGGCACGCTGCGCGCCCGCACCGAAGGCCATTTCGAGGCCTGATACGGAAAAACCGCCGGCAGCGGGGGGCTGCCGGCGGCTTTCTTCCGATCCCGATGGTCAGAAGCGGAAGTTGACGCCGGTCATCACCGCGTGACGGTGATAGTTCAGCGTGGCGCCGCCGCCGATGCCGGGCAGATTGTCGTTGCCGTAATCGCTGTAGTTATACTCGATGCGGGCCGAAACATTCTTGGCCAGCATATGTTCGTAACCGGCACCCACGGTGTAGCCGTCGCGGTTTTCGGCGCCGCCGGCCGGGTTGGTGATCGAGAAACGCGCGTTGGAATAGCCGCCGCGCGCATAGAGCAGGCCTTCCGGCGTTACCAGCCAGCCGGCGCGGGCGGTCACGTTGACGGTGCGGCCGGCTTCCAGATCAAAGGTCGGGAAGCTGTTGGTGCCGGTGCGGCCGGTGAGCGAGGCTTCGACGCCGAGCACGGCACTGCCGAGGTTGAAGTCATAGCCGAGCTGGCCACCATAAGCGAGGCCGTCACCCTTGGCGCGGGTGGTCAGCGGCGGCACGGTGCCGAGGTCAAGCGACTGGCGATCCTGCTGCCAGCCCAGTTGCACACCGACGAACGGGCCGTTGAAATTGGTGGCTTCCTGGGCCGCGGCCGGGCCAGCGATGGCAGCAGCGGCAAGCAGGGCAAAGGGTAGACGCGACATGATCAGTTTCCTTGTGTGATGCCGGCGATGGGGGGTGCCGGCTGCACACGGAACTAGGCCACTGCATCTGGCCGCCCGCTGAACCAAATCGGGCAATTTCAGGGAATTGAGGCAAAAACTGCCCCAGCTTTGCCCTGCTTTGTTCAGCCTTTCTTCAGGTGGCGGCGGCCGAGCAGTTCGGCGATCTGCACCGCATTCAGCGCCGCGCCTTTGCGCAGATTGTCGGAAACGCACCACAGCGCCAGGCCGTGTTCCACGGTTGGATCCTTGCGCACGCGGGAGACGAAGGTGGCATATTCGCCCACGCATTCGACCGGCGTGACGTATCCGCCGTCCTCGCGCTTGTCGACGAGCATGATGCCCGGTGCCGCGCGCAGCAGGCTTTGCGCCTTGGCCACGGTGATCGGCATTTCGAATTCGACGTTGATGGATTCCGAATGGCCGACGAACACCGGCACGCGCACGCAGGTCGCCGTCACTTCGATATCGGGATCGAGAATCTTGCGGGTTTCCACCGTCATCTTCCACTCTTCCTTGGTGTACCCGTCCATGCCGCTGTCCGGCCCAAGGAAGCTGTCGATGTGCGGGATCACGTTGAAGGCGATGCGCTTGGTGAACTTTTCGTTCACCGGCTCGTCGCCCACGAAGATGGCGCGGCTTTGGGTGAACAGTTCGTCCATGCCGTCCTTGCCGGCTCCCGACACCGATTGATAGGTGCTGACCACGATGCGCTTGATGATGGCGGCATCGTGCAGCGGCTTCAGCGCCACCACCATCTGCGCGGTCGAGCAGTTGGGGTTGGCGATGATCATGCGTTTCTTATAGCCGTCGATGGCTTCGGGGTTCACTTCCGGCACGATCAGCGGCACGTCATGATCCATGCGGAACAGGCTGCTGTTGTCGATGACAACGCAGCCTTGGGCGGCGGCCTTGGGGGCAAAGATTTTCGTCGGGCCGGAACCAGCGGCGAACAGGGCGATATCCCAACCGGTAAAATCGAAATGTTCAAGGTTCTGCACCTTGATCTCGCGGCCGGTCTCGCCAAACTCGACCGTTTCGCCCACCGAACGCGACGAGGCGAGGGCGGCAATATCATCAAGCGGGAACTGCCGTTCCGCCAGGATGTTCAGCATTTCGCGCCCGACACTGCCGGTGGCGCCCACAACAACAACCTTGTAGCCCATGTGTAACTCCTTGGGCTGCGGCTGTTAGCGGATTGGCGCTCAGAGTCCAGTTTTCAGCGTATGCGGTCGCGGCCAAGGATGGCGGTCACCGCCAGATCGGCCGTCACATTGCCCAGTGTGCGGAACACGTCGGGCACCAGCTCCACCGCCAGCAGCACGGGCAGCACGGCGATGGGCACACCCATGGCGTTGGCGATCGGCACGCAGGCGGCGAGGAAGGTGATGGAGCCGGGCAGGCCGCCGGTGGACACCGCTGCCACCAATGCCGCCAGCAGCGCGCCAAGAAAGGCCAGCGCCGAATGCTCCATCCCATAGAGATGGCCGCAATAGAGGACGACGGCGACATTGGCGCACGGGGAGGTGATGCGGAAGATGCTCACCGCCAGCGGCAGCACCACCCGGCTGGTGGCTTCGGGCAGGCCAAGCCGTTCGGCACCGTCAAAGATTGCCGGCAGGCTGGCGATGCTGGACTGGGTGGAGACGGCGACCGCCTGCGCCGGCAGCGCCGCCCGCGCAAAGGCCAGCGGGCCAACGCGGCCGAAGATCACCGCCAGCGGATAGACCAGGATGATCAGGCCGACCTGCACCAGCACCAGGACGGCGATATAATGGCCCAGCAGGCCGAACGCACCCAGCCCGGCCTTGATCCCGACGCTCACCGCCAGCGCGAACACGCCCAGCGGCGCCACCACGAAAATCCAGCCGACCAGCACCAGCATGGCATCCTTCACGGCATCGAACAGGTTCACGAGATTGTGGCGGCGATCATCATCGAGCCTGGTTGCCGCCAACGCGAACACGGCGATGAAGGTGACGACGGGCAGCATGTCGCCCTTGGCCAGCGAATCGAAGATGTTGGCGGGCACAAGGCTGAGCAGCCATTGGCCCAAGTCGATCTTGATGTCGCCCGCTGGTGCTGCCGTGGCCGCGCTGGACGCCACGATGGCCGCTGCAGAGGCCGCTGGTGCCGGCCACCAATCCAGCAGCAGCGGCACGGAGATCATCGACCAGCCGGCCGAAAACACCAGCAACAGGAAGAACGCCAGCAGCGCCCGCCCGGCCAGCGTGCCACCGCCGGCCTGGCCCACGGATTGGGCGATACCGGTGAACAGCAGCCCGGCGATCAGCGGGATGATCGTCATCTGCAGCGCCTGCAGCCACAAATTGCCGATGGCATCGGTGACCGGCAGCAGCGGCGTGCCAATGTCGGCGGGCAGTAGCGCGCCCACCACCAGCCCGGCCAGCAGCGCGAGGAAAATCCGCAGCGTAAGGTTCATTTGCCTGCCTCCGCACCGGCCAGCGTGCCCATGGTGACATAGAGTTTGGCGAGATCGTCAATACCCATCGACGGCACTGGTTTCACCCGGCTGGCCTCCACAAACAACATGCCGCCGCCCACTGGCACCGGCGCGGTCGGGATGAGGATGAGGTAGCGCGGGCCCTGACCGAAATCATGCAAGCGTGGCGATGTGAGCAGCGCCAGTGCTTCGACATGATTGCCAAAACTGACCGACACCACCGACATGCCGCTCATCTCGCCGCCGGGGCTGCTGCCCATCATGCGCACGAACTGCGCCAGCGGGCGATAGAGCGGGCCAAGCACCGGGATGCGGGCGATCAGGCCATCAAGCCCGCCCTCCAGCCGCTGGCGAAAGCGCGTCTGCACGGCGAGACCAACCAGCCAAACCAGCAGCGCCGCCATGCCGATGCCGGCCCAGAAAGCCGCCAGCGGCGACGGGGTGAAGAACATGCCCGCCGTGCCGAGCAATTGGCCAAGCGGTGTTCTGGGACCAAGCGCGGCGATCAGATAGCCCGCCAGCCAGTTGAGCAGGATCAGGGTCAGCAGCACCGGCGCCAGGAACAGCAACCCGGTGGCGAAGGGGCTGAGGAATTTGCGGATCAAAGGTTGGCCAAAATGGCGTCGCCCATGGCCGTGGTGGACATGGTGCCGCCCAGATCGGGCGTGCGGGCGCCGGCATCGAGCGCGGCTTCCACGGCGGCTTCCACCTTGGCGGCCAGTTCCGGCGCACCCAGGCTGTAACGCAGCGCCATGGCAAAGCTGAGCACCGAGGCGCACGGATTGGCGACGCCGCGCCCGGCGATATCGGGGGCTGAACCGTGGATGGGCTCATACAGGCCCGGCGTGCCGGATTCGCCGATGGCGGCAGACGGCAACATGCCCAGCGACCCGGTCAGCATCGCGGCTTCATCCGACAGGATATCGCCGAACAGATTGTCGGTCAGAATCACGTCGAACTGCTTGGGATATTTCACCAGCTGCATGGCCATATTGTCGGCCAGCATGTGGGACAGCGTGATATCGGGATATTCAGCGTCGCGCAGCGCCTGCACATCCTCGCGCCACATCAGCCCGGCTTCCATCACATTGCCCTTTTCCGCCGAGCAGACCCCGCCGGTGCGGGTGCGGGCCAGTTCAAAGGCAATGCGGGCAACGCGCTGGATTTCGCTGGTCGTATAAACATGGGTGTTGACGCCGCGGCGCTGGCCATCGGGCAGGGTTTCGACGCCGCGCGGGGCTCCGAAATAGACGCCGCCGGTCAGTTCGCGGACGAACAGGATATCCAGACCGTCGACATAGGCGCGCTTCAGCGAAGATGCGTCTGCCAGCGCCGAAAAGCAGCGCGCCGGGCGCAGATTGGCATAGACATTCATGCCGGCCCGCAAGCCCAGCAGCCCGGCTTCGGGGCGCTTGTCATAGGATTGGCTGGCCCATTGCGGGCCGCCCACGGCGCCCATCAGCACTGCATCAGCAGCCTTGGCGCGGGCCAGCGTTTCATCGGTGAGCGGCACGCCGGTCGCATCGATGCTGGCGCCGCCGAACAACGCGTCTTCCACGGTGAGGGCGAGACCGCCGGTGATCAGGCGGCCAGCCACGCGGCGGGCAACAGCGGTGACTTCGGGGCCGATGCCATCACCGGGCAGGAGCAGAAGGGTCTTGGTCATCCTTTGCCCTTACCGGCAACGCGCAGCGCTGCCAACCGGGTCGAATGGCGGGGCCAGATCAGCCCTTGCTGTGGGCGGCCCCAGCAATCCATGGCCGTTCAGCCGCCAGCCGGGTTTCATGCGCGGTGATGGTGTTGGCCATGCCCAGCGTCAGCCCGATCTCGTCCTGGCCGCTGACCAGGCATTGTTTGCGGAACGGATCCATGGCGAATTCGAACCGGTCCTGAAATGGCGTGGTGACGACCTGATTTTCCAGATCGACCGTGATCGCCTGGCCGTCGCGCGCCACTTCCATCAACCGGTCCACCGCCTCCTGCGGCAGCGTCACCAGCAGCAGACCGTTCTTGAAGGCGTTGCCGCCAAAGATATCGGCAAAGCCCGATGATATGACGACGCGGATGCCCAGATCGGCCAGCGCCCACGGCGCATGTTCACGGCTGGAACCGCAGCCGAAATTATGGCCGGCGATCAGGATCGGTGCGCCAGCGTTGGTGTCGAACACATTGTCCGGATTCTCGCGCAGCGCTGAAAAGGCGCCCTTGCCCAGCCCAAGCCGGCTGATGGTCTTCAAAAAGCGCGCCGGGATGATCACATCGGTATCGATGTTGGCGGCGCCAAACGGGATGGCATGGCCGGAGAGGGTGGTGAAGGGCTGCATGACCAGCGCGATGCCACAGCGCAAAGCCGCCTGCAACGTTGGCTTTGCCGATGCTCAAGTTCATCAGCAATCGTGCTTTCACCGCGCAGCGGACAAGCCTAAAAGCCATGCATGGCCCAGCATCTTTATCTCGTCGACGGCAGCAGCTTCATCTTCCGCGCCTATCACCGGCTGCCGCCGTTGACCGATCCGCAGGGCACGCCGGTGGGTGCCGTCTATGGCTTCACCGCCATGCTGTGGAAGCTGATTGCGGAATTGAACAAGGCCGAGGCCCCGACTCACCTTGCCGTGGTTCTGGATGCCGGCAGCCACACCTTTCGCAACGATATGTATGATCAATACAAGGCCAACCGCCCGCCAGCGCCGGAAGACCTGATCCCGCAATTCCCGCTGATCCGCGATGCGGTGCGGGCGTTTTCGGTGCCTTGTTTCGAACAGTCCGGCGTGGAGGCCGACGACATCATCGCCAGTTATGCCGTGGCGGCGCGGGCGGCGGGGATGAACGTCACCATCGTTTCGTCCGACAAGGATCTGATGCAGCTGATCGAACCAGGCATCAACATGCTCGATACGATGAAAAACCAGCTGATCAACCGGGCTGAGGTGATCGAGAAATTCGGCGTGCCGCCCGAACAGGTGGGTGAAGTGCTGGCGCTGATGGGCGACGCTGCCGACAATATCCCCGGCGTGAAGGGCGTTGGCCCTAAGACCGCCGCCGAGTTGATCAGCGAATATGGCAGCGTTGAAGGCGTGATCGCCAATATCGCGGCGATCAAGAAGCCCAAGCTGAAGGAAACGCTGGCCGCCAGTATCGACATGGCGCGGCTGTCGCGTGAGCTGGTGCGCCTGAAGGATGATCTGCCGCTGCCCGCCGGGCTGGACGAATTGACCCTGAAGGAGCCGCCGCACGAACCGTTGGCGGCCTTCCTGAAAAAGCACGGTTTCCGTGCCATGCTGGCCAAGCTGGACAGCAGCGGCGCGGGCGGGCCGGCGCCGAACACGCACCGCCCGTCCACAGCGGCGGTGGCAGAGGATGAAGTCGCCTTCACCCACGGCGATTATGAGACGGTGACGACGCTGGAGCGGCTGGACTGGTGGATCGGGGAAAGCCTCAGGCTGGGCGCAGTGGCGGTGGATACCGAAACCACCGGCACCGATCAGATGCGCTGTGATCTCGTCGGCATTTCGCTGGCCACAGCGCCGGGCAAGGCCTGCTATATTCCGGTCTCCCACGGCACCGGCGACGGCATGTTTGCCGAGCGGCCGCCGCAGCTGGGCCTTGCCGAAACCGTCGCCCGGCTGAACCCGCTGTTTGCCAATCCGGCGGTGCTGAAGATCGGCCAGAATTTGAAATATGATCTGATCGTGCTGGCCCGCCACGGCGTGCCGGTGCTGGCGCCGTATGACGACACAATGCTGCTCAGTTACGCGCTTGATGCCGGGCGCTGGAACCACGGCATGGATGATTTGTCGGCCCGGCATCTTGGCCACACGCCGATTGCCTACAAGGATGTCGCCAAGGGGCTGAAAAGCTTTGCCGAGGTCGATCTGCGCAAGGCGACCGATTATGCCGCCGAGGATGCCGATGTGACCTTCCGCCTGTGGCAGGGCTTCCGCCGCCGCCTGTGGAAGGAACAGGTGACCAGCATTCACGAGCAGGTTGACAGACCGCTGCTGCCGGTGATCGCGCAGATGGAAATGGCCGGCATCAAGGTCGATCGCGCCGAACTGGCCCGCCTGTCGGCGCTGTATGAAGTCGAGATCAGCCGGCTGGAACTGGAGATCCACGAACTCGCCGGCGGCCCCTTCACCATCGGCAGCCCCAAGCAGTTGGGCGAAATATTGTTCGACAAGCTGGGATACAAGGGCGGCAAGAAGAGCAGCAAGACCGGCGCCTGGACCACCGATGCCAGCGAGATGGAGCGGCTGGCCGAGGAAGGCGCACCCATCGCGCAGAGGGTGCTCGACTGGCGCCAGCATTCCAAGCTGAAATCGACCTACACCGACGCGCTGCAGCAGCAGATCAACCCGACCACCGACCGGGTCCACACCAATTTCCACCTCGCCGCCACGTCAACTGGGCGACTTTCTTCGAACGATCCCAATCTGCAGAATATCCCGATCCGCACCGAACTGGGCCGGCGCATCCGCCACGCCTTTGTCGCCGCGCCGGGCAATGTCATCATGGCGGCGGATTATAACCAGATCGAACTGCGGCTGGTCGCCCATATCGCCGACGTGCCGGAATTGAAGACGGTTTATGCCGAGGGCGGCGATGTCCACGCGCTCACCGCCAAGGAAGTTTTTGGCCATGTCGATCGCGACACCCGCGCCCGGGCGAAAACCATCAATTTCTCCATCATCTACGGCATTTCCGCCTTTGGCCTGGCGGCCCGGTTGGGCATCGATCGCAGCGAGGCGGCGCGCTATATCGAGCTGTATTTCAGCCGCTTCCCCGGCATCCGCAATTACATGGCCGAGACGATTGCCTTTGCGAAAGAGGCTGGCTTCGTCACGACGCTGTTCGGCCGCAAGTGCAACGCGCCATTGATCCTTTCCAAGAACCAGGGCGAGCGCCAGTTCGCCGAACGCGCCGTCGTCAACGCCCGCGTGCAGGGCACGGCGGCCGACATCATCAAGCGCGCCATGGTGCAGATGCCGGGTGCCTTGGCTGAGGCGGGCCTGACGGGGACCAAGATGCTGCTGCAGGTGCACGACGAACTGGTGTTCGAAGTGCCG
>NZ_JANPML010000246.1:0-7484 GCF_031422795.1 Sandarakinorhabdus sp. | reverse complement strand
GTGCTCGCCTTCGGCAACGGCGATCGACACGATCAGGCCGGGCATCGGGCAGAGCAGATATTTGCTCATGTCTGGCGGCACCTTGGCGATCATGTGGCGGGCCAGTTCGGCCGCCCGCGGCGTGAGGGTGCGTGCCTTGTGGGCGCCGCCGCGGGTGGTCAGCGTGAGGAAACTGCCTTTGCGAGCCACGGCGATGGCTACCGGGGTGCCGTTGATCGTGCCGTCGAACAGGCTGTCACCCACGCGCCAGCCGGACTGCACCACCAGGTCGCGGCCTTCCACCAGCACTTCGTGGCTGCCGGCTTCGCCGGTCACTTCCACGGGCACGTGTTCGCCGTCCAGCTCGACAATCCAGCTGATGCCATAGATGGCGCCATCGCCGGACAATTGGCCATCGATCAGCTGTTCACGCGCCACGGTTTCGGCGTGGATGATGGCAGCAGCGGCGATCAGCGCGTTGCGGGTGGCGGGCGATGCCGGCGCGCCGTGGAAGCCATCGGGATATTCCTCGGCGATGAAGCCTGTCGTCACGTTGCTGCCGGCCTGGAAGCGCGGATGCTGCATGATGGCCGCAAGGAAATCGATATTATGGTTGATCCCCTTGATCAGATAGCGATCGAGCGCGTCGGCCTGGGCCGCGATGGCGGCGTCGCGGTTTTCACCCCAGGTGATCAGCTTGGCGATCATCGGATCATAGAACATCGAGATTTCCGCGCCTTCGACAACGCCGGTATCGACGCGCACCAGCCGGCCTTCCTCGTCGGTGCCGGCCTCAGGCGGCTGGCAGCGCGACAGGCGGCCGATCGACGGCAAGAAGCCGCGATACGGATCTTCGGCATAGACGCGGGTTTCGATGGCGTGGCCGTTCAACTGCACGTCGCTCTGGGCAAAGGGCAGGGCTTCGCCGGCGGCAACACGGATCATCAGTTCAACAAGGTCGAGGCCGGTGATGCATTCCGTCACCGGGTGTTCGACCTGCAGGCGGGTATTCATTTCAAGGAAGTAGAAGCTGCGATCAGCGCCCGCGATGAATTCCACCGTGCCGGCGCTGAAATAGCCGACGTTGCGGGCCAGCGCGACGGCTTGTTCGCCCATCGCGCGGCGCATTTCCGGCGTGACGAACGGCGAGGGGGCTTCTTCCACCACTTTCTGGTGGCGGCGCTGGATCGAACAGTCGCGCTCGTTCAGATAGATGATGTTGCCCTGTTGGTCGCCGATCAACTGGATTTCGATGTGGCGCGGCTGCTCGACGAATTTTTCGATGAACACGCGATCGTCGCCAAAGCTGGCCAATGCCTCGCGGCGAACGCTGTCAAAGCCTTCGCGCACGTCGGCCTCGCTCCAGGCCAGGCGCATGCCCTTGCCGCCGCCGCCGGCCGAGGCTTTCATCATCACCGGATAGCCGATGCCAGCAGCAATTTCGGCGGCGTGATCGGTATCGGTGATTTCGCCAACAAAGCCGGGCACCACGCTCACGCCGGCGGCCTTGGCGCGGCGCTTGGATTCGATCTTGTCACCCATGGCGGCGATTGCCGGTGCGGGTGGGCCAATGAAGGCGATGCCAGCCGCGCTCAGTGCCTCGACGAAGCTGGCGCGTTCCGACAGGAAGCCATAGCCGGGGTGAACGGCCTGGGCGCCGGTGGCCTTGCAGGCAGCGATGATCTTGTCGGCGATCAGATAGGATTCAGCGGCGGGCGCGGCGCCGATATGCACGGCTTCATCGGCTTCGCGCACGTGCAGGGCCGCCACGTCGGCATCGGAATAGACGGCGACGGTCTTGATGCCCATGGCGCGCGCGGTGCGAATCACGCGGCAGGCAATTTCGCCGCGGTTGGCGATCAGGATCTTGGTGAACAAGGCGAATGGCTCCCGTCGGATCGTCTGCTTGCTCCATAGCGGCACGCCGCTGTCATGCAACATATCGATTTTGGCGATGAGCGTGTGCAACACGCCTTGTTGGCCTTGGCGGCGGGTGCGGTGCATCAGCACAGGTAGGCAGGCGTGACAGACGGTCTCATTCCCCTGCGCAGGCCAGACGCTCACACGTGTGCTTAGCCGACGCTGCTGCCCCCCGCTGTGGCGTCGGTACTCACGAGACATTTGGAATTCATCATGCGCTTGCTGTTTGCCACCATTGCTACTGCCCTTGCTGCCCTGGCCGGTGAAGTCGTCGAATTCGAAGGCGTTGGCCCGCGCTGAGCCCAACGCAAAAGGGCCGGCGCATGGCACCGGCCCTTTCAGGTTCAGGACAAAATACGCGTCAGCGCGTCGAAGCGACCGCCACAGAACGCTGTGCCCGAGCGGCTTCCACCTGCGGAGCGGAGGCCTTCATGGCGTCGGCATAGCAGGCGTCCAGATCAGCCAGTTCGTCGCGACTGTAGAAGACCGGCGCACCGCACAGGCGAACCATCGCCAGCGACAGCCGCTTATCAAGCTGGCGTTGCCCGACTGCCGTTGAAAGATCGAGATCGGCGGTCTGCACCCGCACCTGCGATTGTTCATAACCGCGCTCAGCTGCAACCGCCGGAACGGCCAGCGTTGCTGCAACCACCAGAGCCATCAAACTGCGCATTTCAATCCTCCCAAAACACTTGATGGGAGAATGATGCTGCCAATGTCACGTCAATGCAACAAGAATGTCATTGAACTGTCATTTAAGAGTCACATGACTGCAATCTAACCGTCACGTCGACAATCAAGCCGGGCGTGCAATCATCAGCCACAGGGCCGTCACCAGCGGCACGGTGGAGATGAGCCCCCAGAAAATCCACTGTTTTGACAAAGCCTTATAGGAATCGGGCACGGGCCCATCGCCGAACTGGCGGGCCATGCGCGCCGCCTTGATCTGGATCGGCACGATCAGGCCCATCCAGATCAGCCCGGCGGCAACGAAACAGATCTGCGCCCACAGCAACCAGCCGCTGAAAAGATCAAATTGACCTTGGAAAGCAAGGCCATAGCCGCCGATCACGGTCAGAATCACGCCCCACACGGTCATCGACCAATCGGTGTAGATGATCAGCTTCTGCGCGAACTGCAGCACCGGGCCGCGGCCATCGCGATCGGCAAAGAACTTCCAGATGGCAGTGACCGTGATGTTCCCCATCAGCATCACCACGCCGGTAATGTGCAGGAATTTCCAGACAAGATAGGTCTCGGGCATCAAAAGTCCTGGTCACGTGACGTCGAACGGGCCTCAGGCAACCCTCTGCCCCGGCAAAGCCGTGGCGCCGGCTTGCCCGAACCCGCCGGCCGATCTTGCCGGAGTCGGCGAACAGCGCTTCGCTCTGTTCGCTCGCCCGGCTGCGCTCAGAGTGGGATATTATCGTGCTTTTTCCACGGGTTCTCCAGCGTCTTGTTGCGCAGTTTCCGCAGCCCCGTCGCGATCCGCCGCCGCGTCGCATGCGGCATGATCACTTCGTCGATGAAGCCCATGGAGGCCGCCACAAACGGATTGGCGAAGCGCGCTTCATATTCGGCGGTGCGTGCCGCGATCTTGTCCTTGTCGCCGATGTCCTGGCGGAAAATGATCTCCACCGCGCCCTTGGCGCCCATCACGGCGATTTCGGCAGTGGGCCAGGCATAGTTCAGATCGCCGCGCAGATGTTTCGACGCCATCACGTCATAGGCGCCGCCATAGGCCTTGCGGGTGATGACGGTGATTTTCGGCACGGTGGCTTCGGCATAGGCAAACAGCAGTTTGGCGCCATGCTTGATGATGCCGCCATATTCCTGCGCCACGCCCGGCAAAAATCCGGGCACATCAACGAAGGTGACGATCGGGATGTTGAAGGCGTCGCAGAAGCGCACGAAGCGGCCAGCCTTCTTGCTGGCGTTGATGTCGAGGCAGCCAGCCAGCACCATCGGCTGATTGGCGACGATGCCCACGGTGTGGCCTTCGATGCGGGCAAAACCGATCAGGATGTTGCCGGCATGGCCGGGCTGCAGCTCGAAGAATTCGCCATCGTCGGCGACCTTCTGGATCAGCTCATGCATGTCATAGGGCTTGGCGGCGCTGGCCGGGATCAGCGTATCAAGGCTGTGATCGATCCGCAGCGGATCGTCGCTGGTCGGCCGGAACGGCGCATCCTCGCGGTTGTTGAGCGGCAGGAAATCAAAGAACATCCGGGTGCGCAGCAGCGCGTCGATATCATCCTCCAGCGCCAGATCAGCGACTCCGGATTTGGTGCTGTGGGTGATGGCACCGCCCAGTTCTTCCTGGGTCACCACTTCGTTGGTCACCGTTTTCACCACGTCGGGGCCGGTGACGAACATGTAGCTTGAATCCTTCACCATGAAGATGAAGTCGGTCATGGCCGGTGAATAGACCGCGCCGCCCGCGCACGGCCCCATGATGAGGCTGATCTGCGGCACCACGCCCGAAGCCAGCACGTTGCGCTGGAACACTTCGGCATAACCGCCCAGCGACGCCACGCCTTCCTGGATGCGCGCGCCGCCCGAATCGTTGAGGCCAATGACCGGCGCGCCAACCTTCATCGCGGTATCCATGACCTTGCAGATCTTCTGGGCGTGGCGTTCCGACAGCGATCCGCCGAACACGGTGAAATCCTGCGAGAACACATACACCAGCCGGCCATTGATGGTGCCGCTGCCGGTGACGACGCCGTCGCCGGGGATGATCGTGTCCTGCATGCCGAAATCGGTGCAGTTATGCTCCACATACATGTCGAGCTCTTCAAAGCTGCCGGGGTCGAGCAGGATATCCAGCCGCTCCCGCGCCGTGAGCCGGCCTTTCCTGTGCTGCGCCTCGATGCGCTTTTCGCCGCCGCCCAGAACGGCAGCGGACCGGCGACGTTCAAGTTCCTGCAATTGTTTCAGCATGGCCAATGCTCCCTTGGAATTGTCCCTAGCAACTGCCGCGCCGTGGGCAAGCGGTGATTGGTCACTGCCAAGCCGACTCTGGCAACAGGCGCAGGAACCGCACCGCATCGGCCAGATCGGCGCGGCGGGTGGCTTCGGCCTTTTCCGCCAGCGGGTCGCGGCCCCATTGTTCTTCCTGCCAGCGGGCATCGACATGGGAAATGTCGTAGGCGGCGTCAGCGTCCAACTCGTCGTGTGCCACCGCCAGCGCCAGCACGGCCGAACCCGTGATGGTCACGATCGGATCGAGCGGTGCGAGCTGAAATGGCGTAAAGGCTGCATAGGCCGTCTGGATGCGGGCCAATGTGGCTGCCGGCTGGGCCACATGCATGATGCCGGTGGTGATGGTCAGCCCCACGTCATAGCGGCGGGCCAGCCATTCCACCCAATTGTCCCAAGCTGCCGCCTGTGCGGCCAACAGCGACGCCGGGCCATCGGCGCGATAGGCGATCAGTTCGGATTCCGCATAGGCCGCCAGCCGCGTGGCAAAGCCGGGCTGGTCTGCCGCCACGCGATCAATCGCGGCGTTGGCAAAGCCGGTGAGCGGCAGGCTGCGCGGGTCGATCTTCTCGCCCTGTGCTTGCCATTCGGCGGCAATGCCATCGGCCAGGGCCCGGGTCGGCACGGCCAGCGCCACACGGGCCGGCGTGCGCAGCGGGCGGCTATCGAGGCTGACGCCGAATGGCCCATCCCCGGTGACACTGGCCGCCGTGTAAAATCGCTTCATTTGCGGGTGAGGCCCAAATGTTTGGGCCGCACGAACAACGAACAACCGCCCAGCAGCACCACCGCCAGCCCCGGCGCCTGACCAATGTTGCGGACCATCCAGACGCCGGCAGCCATGACGGCAAGGCCGGTCAACCGCACCGCCAGATATCGGAGATAACGCTTCTTGGCTTCTTCAACGGGGAGGGGCGGTTGGGACATGCTGTGGCTTTACCCCCGCCTGCCCCCTCTCGGCAACCTGCGCCACAGCAAGACGAATACCAGCGCAAATTGCAGAACCGCCGCCACCCAGAACAGCACCGATGCGACCTCGCCGTTTTCGCCTGTCGCGGCACTGCGCCGGGCCAGCACCACAAAGGCACCGCCAAACAGCAACGAGATGAAGGCCAGCACGCGCCCCAGCTGCTGCAGCCGGGTGATCATGTCACCGCTCCCCTGCGGCTCCTCAGCCATTCAGCAGCGCCAGCAGATGATCTGACGTCTCGGCAACATGCGCCGCGCCGGCATCGATCAGTTCGTGCGCGTCGTGATAGCCCCAATCGACGCCGATGCTGCGCACGCCGGCAGCCTGCCCCATGGCGATATCGAAGACGGTGTCGCCGATCATCACCGCCTGTTCCGCCATCGCGCCAGCTTCGGTCAAGGCCGCGCGCAGCATGGCAGGGTGCGGTTTCGACGGGTGGCGATCAGCGGTTTGCAGCGACACGAACAATTGGTGGATGCCGTGATGTTCCAGCGCCAATTTCAGGCCGCGATCCGATTTGCCGGTGGCCACCGCGAGCCGCCAGCCATCGCCCTCCAACGCGTCAAGCAGGCTGCGAATGCCGGGATAGAGCGGTTCGGCATCCAGCGCCTTGTCGGCGCGCAGTCGCTGGAAAGCGGTCTTGTAATCATCAGCCAGGCTGAGATGCAGATCATGTTCGGCCTGTGGCAGCAGCGCCTGCATGGCCTCCACCAGGGAAAGGCCGACAATGCGGCGGGTGGCGTGGCTGTCGGGCGCTGGCAGGCCGTGGCGCTGGAAACTGCTCTCCATCGCCCGGATAATGTTGACCTGGCTGTCGATCAACGTGCCGTCGCAATCGAACACGGCGAGTTTCATTTGCGTGACTTTCGAATGGTCGCCGCGCCCGCTGTCTCGCCCAACCGTTCCAGCGCCGCAATCACGCCAGCCGCATCGGCGTCGCTGCGGTTCTGGCTGGCCTTCAGCGTCGTGCGGATGGCAGCCGGCGTGAGTTCATAGCCGATGATGGCGCGCATCATGGCTTCGGCGCGCGGGCGCTCCATCTTGGCCATGGTCCAGTCTTCGCCCGCACGGGGCTCGAACGTGGCAGAGGACAGGTTCAGCAGCGTTTCCAGTTCGGCCATGTCCAGCGCGCGCACCGGGCCTTCGATTTCGGCCGCCTGGTAATTCCAGGTCGGCACGTTGTCCGCCGGTTCCGCATACCAGTTGGGCGAAACATAATGGCCCGGTCCGCCCACGCTGATCAGGGCGGTGAGGCCATCGAGATGCTTTGCCAGCGCGTTGCCGCCCGACAGGTGAAACATGATGGTGCCCGCCGCTGTCACCAGCACCGGCGCATGCGCCACGCGCGGGCCATCGGGCGTAACCCCGAAAATATGGGCAAAGCCGTGCGCGGCCACGAAAGCCAGCGCGTCGTCATCGCTGCGAAAGGCGGCGTTGGGATGCATCGGCTGGGCTTTAGCCTATCAGCAGCGGGAGTCGACTTTACGTTTACGTCAACCTAGCGTGGCGAAATGACCGAGCCGCCGCCCTTGTTGCCCATCCCCGCCGGCCAGGCCAGCACCGCGCCGCGCGAGGCCGACGAGATCAAGGGCCTGCGTTATCCGCTGGGCCGCTGGGTGCCGGGGCCGGGCGA
>NZ_JANPML010000245.1:0-1879 GCF_031422795.1 Sandarakinorhabdus sp. | reverse complement strand
CCGGCCCATGCCGTGATTGGCCCCCGGCAGCCGCACCATCATCGCCGGGATGCCGCGCACCTGCAGCGCCTGATAATAGGCCTCGGTCTGGGCGATGGGGGTGCGATAATCCTCTTCGCCGGTGATCAGGATGGTGGGGGTTTTCACCTTGCCGACAAGCGAGAAGGTGGAGCGCCGCCAATAAAGATCGCGGTTGTCCCACGGATTGCCGACCACCCAGTTCGACAGCGTGAGCGCCGGCAGATCGGAGGTGAGCGCCTGGATCGACCAATCGGTGACCGGGCGCAGCGCCGCCGCCGCATTGAAACGGTCGGTCTGCCCGATGGCATAAGTGGTGAGCACGCCGCCGCCGCTGCCGCCGCCGATGAACTGGTTCCTGGCATCGGCCCACGGGCGTTTCAGCACTTCGTCCATGCCGGCCATCAGATCGCCATGGTCGGGGCCGGGATATTCGCCGCCATATTCCGGCGTGATGCCATTGGCGAAGCGCTCGCCATAACCGGTTGAACCGCGCGGGTTGGACCACAGCACGACATAGCCAGCGGCCGCATAGAGCTGGTGGGTGATGGAGAAATAGGGGCCATAATCGCCGTTCGGGCCGCCGTGGATTTCCAGCGCGACCGGGTATTGCTTCGCCGGGTCGAAATTCGGCGGATACTGCAGCCAGCCTTCGATGGTCAGGCCGTCGGGTGCTTTCCAGGTCAGCCGCTCCATCGCGCCGATCTGCTTGTCGGCGCGCCATTTGTCGTTGAAATCGATCTTGCCGATCAGCTTGCCGCCGCGCATCACGCCCAGCGCTGCGGGGCGGTCAGCCTCCACCGTGGTAAAGGCATGGGTCTCGCCATTCGTGCTCCAGTCGCCGCCGGAAGACGGCAGATACAGCCGGGTTCCGCCGATGGCCGGAATGATCACCTTGGCCGCGCCGCCGCTCACCGGGATGGCGGCCACCTTGGTGATGCCGACATCGCCATAGAAGACCTGCAGCGATTTGCCGTCCTTCGCCCATTCGAACGCGCCCACCGGCCGATCGAGCGCTGCCGACAGCTGCACCGGTTCGCCGCCGCCCAGCCGCCGCAGCCACAGGCCGGGCTGGCAATAGAATTTCGTGGTTTTGGGGCAGCCGATCCACGCCAGCGTCTGGCCATCGGGGGAGAGGCGGGGATTGCTCTCGCCGCCGTCGATGCTGGTCAGCCGTTCGGCCGCGCCGCCGCTGGCTGCGATGCGATACAGATCGGATTCGCCGGCCAATCGGTCGTTGCCGGGGCGGATACCGGCGGCATAAATCAGGCTCTGGCCATCAGGGGCCCAATCGGCGCTGCCTTCAATCTGGTCGCTGTCGCCCTTGGTCAATTGGCTGGGTGTGCCGCCGCTGCTGGCCACCACATAAAGCTGATCAGCGCCGGGCTTGTTGTAGCCGCCGTCGTTGGTGCGATAGCTCCAATCGGTGATGACGCGGGCGGCCGGCGCCCAGCTGGCCCCGGCCGGGGCGTCGGGCATGCCGGCGATCTTGGGTGCCGGCGCTTCGGCGCGGCCGGTGAAGGCGATGCGGCTGCCGTCCGGGCTGAAGGCCAGGCTGCGCGGCGCTATGCTGCCGCTGGTGATGGGCCTGCCCACGCCATCGGCGATATCCATCACCCAGATCTGCGGCTTGCCCAGCCAGGCTGCGACATAGGCGATGCGCTGGCCATCCGGGGCCCACACCGCGCCCGCCGCGCCGGCCTGGGCGGGGATGAGCAACCGTTTGTCCAGACTGGTCTTGCCAACGGCGGCCAGCCACCATTCGGTGGTGCGCCGGTCGGTCTGGATATCGAACTGCATGCGGGTGAACAGCACGTGGTTGCCATCGGGCGCGGTCTCCACGGCATCGGTCATGCTGATG
>NZ_JANPML010000244.1:0-3650 GCF_031422795.1 Sandarakinorhabdus sp. | reverse complement strand
TGATGCCGGGCGATGCCTTTGTCTATTCCGATGGCCATGTCGAACAGGTGCGCAATATCCGCCGCCGATTGGTCGAATGGCGCGGCCTGAGCAAGCGCAGCCATTGGCGGCCGATGCATCCGGTGCTGCCGATCACCATCTGGACCAGTGGGCGCGGCGAAGGCCGGCGCACCATCATCGGCACCCCCGAAGATATGTGGCCCATCGGCAGCCGCAGCCGCACCCAATTCCGCGTGGTGACCGAAGTGCGGACGCGCAACACCGAAAACTGGGTGCGCGATGTCGAACATTGGACCTGCAAGGTGGGCAACACCGGCATGGTCAAGGTGAAGGCCGGCAATTTCATGGCCACCCGCATCAGCTGCGACCGCCATTCGCCCACCACGATGCGGCTGCTGGAACGGCAGGAATGGGATTACGCCCCCGAACTGGGCCATCATGTTCGCCGCGCCTGGTTTGATTATGCCCGCGCCACAAGGCGCACAGTTGAACTGGTCACCGCCCTGAGCGGCCCGGCCGCCAGCCCCGACCGGCTGCGCGCCCTTGCCCGCGCCGCCGCACCCAAAGGCGACGACGAAGGCCGAATCACCGACGCGCGCTGAGCAGCGGGGTTGCCGGCGAACGGTTACGTGTGCACCGGTGCAACAGTCTTCGCCCGAAATATCGACGATTTGATAAGGCGCGCGCCAAAACTTGCACCGGCGCGCCAGTTGTTTCACTGAGACGACAACAGCGCGCGGAAGAACGCTGGCTGGCAATCGGAACCGGGGAATCGCCGTCATCGCTCTTGGGCCATCAGTGCAGGCGCAGCCGCTACGGCGTACGCCACTTTACGCGCAGCTTTATGTCCAGGTGCTGGTTGCCATCATCGCAGGCGGCCTGATCGGGCATTTTGCGCCTGAAACCGGCGTGGCGCTGAAGCCGCTGGGCGATGGCTTCATCCGGCTGGTCAAACTGATCATCGCCCCGGTGATCTTCCTCACCATCGTCACCGGCATCGCCGGCATGCGCAATCTGGGCAGCGTTGGCCGGGTGGCCGGCAAGGCCTTTGTCTATTTCCTGTGCTTTTCCACCATCGCGCTGATTGTCGGCCTGATCGTCGCCAATGTCGTGCAGCCCGGCGCCGGCATGAACATCGATCCGGCCACGCTGGAGACCGGCGCGGTCAATGATTATGTGAAAAAGGCCAAGGATCAGACCATCGTCAGCTTCCTGCTGGGCATCATCCCCGAAACCATGGCCGGCGCCTTTGTGGACGGCAATCTGCTGCAGGTCCTGTTCCTTGCCATAAGCTTTGGCATTGCGCTTTCCACCGCTGGCGAAGCCGGGCGGCCGGTGCTGCGCCTGTTCGAAGCGCTGGGCGCCGGCCTGTTCCGGTTGGTGGCGATCTTCATGCGGGCGGCACCCATTGGGGCCTTCGGGGCGTTCGCCTTCACCATCGGCAAATATGGCATCGGTTCCATCGCCAATCTGGCGGCGCTGGTCGCCACCTTTTACCTCACATCGCTGCTGTTCGTGATCGTCGTGCTCGGGCTGGTGGCGCGCGGGGCGGGCTTTTCGATCTTCACGCTGATACGCTATCTCAAGGCCGAGCTGCTGCTGGTGCTCGGCACCTCAAGTTCTGAATCGGCCCTGCCCAGCCTGATGGACAAGATGGAGCGCGCCGGCTGCCCACGGCCCATCGTGGGGCTGGTGGTGCCCACCGGCTACAGCTTCAATCTGGATGGCACCAACATCTACATGACGCTGGCGGCGCTGTTCATTGCGCAGGCCACCGGCATCACGCTCAGCCTGGGCGATCAGTTGCTGCTGCTGGGCGTCGCCATGCTCAGCAGCAAGGGCGCGGCCGGGGTAACAGGGGCGGGCTTCATCACGCTGGCCGCCACATTGTCGATTGTGCCCAGCGTGCCGATTGCCGGCATGGCGCTGATCCTGGGCATCGATCGCTTCATGTCGGAATGCCGGGCGCTGACCAATTTCATCGGCAATGCCGTGGCCACCATCGTCGTCTCGCGCTGGGAACGCGCCATCAACGAAGACCAGTTCGCCAATATCTTCACGCACCACAATTTCGGGGCCGACATCGCCAATCCAGGCCCGGAAGCCGACACCGACTGACCAGAACAGGGGACTATTTTCATGACCATCACCAATTCGACCAGCCTGGCGGCGCTCGCCATCGCTCTGCTCGCCGGCCCGGCGCTGGCGCAATCGACTCCGCCGGCCAACACCGCTGCCGCAGCCAAGGAAGAAGAGCTGATCATCGTCACCGGATCGAACATCAAGGGCGCTTCGGACAGCGGGGCGCTGGCCGTCACCATCCTCAATGCCGACGATATCGCGGCATTCGGTGTCAATTCCACCGGCGAAATCTTTGAAAACATCGCCCAGGCCGGTGCCGCCGAAATCAACGGCGCCGCCGATGGCCCCAATGATGCGCGCGGCGACGTGGCAACCATCAACCTGCGCGGCCTGGGCACCGGCAACACGCTGGTGCTGCTGAATGGCCGCCGCATCGCCGCCCACGCGGTGAACCAGGACATTGGCTCCACACCGCGCCAGATCACCAACGTCAACGCCTTCCCGGCCGCCGGGATCGACCGTGTCGAAGTGCTGCGCGACGGTGCCTCGGCGCTTTATGGTTCGGATGCGACGGCGGGCGTGGTCAACACCATCCTCGATGCCAATTTTGATCGGCTGCGCGCCACGCTGCGCTATTCCGGTGTCGAAGGCACCGGCAGCGACGAATTCCAGGCCGATGTCGCCTTCGGCTTCAAGTTCAACGAAGGCCGCACCAAGGTGATGTTCACCGGCGGCTATTTTGAACGCAAGGGGCTGTATGCCAGCGAGCTTGGCCCGCAGTTCAGCACGGTCGACAAACGCGGCGTGCTGGGCAGCGACCCGTTCGGCACCACCACCACCGATTTCCGCAACACTTCGACCTCGTCACCCTTTGGCCAGTTCCAGACCGGCGCTGTCAACGCGCAGAATGTGTTTGTGGGCAGCCGCATTCGCCAGGGCACCACCGCGCTGACAGCAACCAACGGCGTGTTCCATGTCCAGCCGTGCAGTTTCCCCGGCACCCGCGCTCAGCTCGGTACGCGCCCGGGCGGCTGCATGGGGATTGACGATGCCACGCTGGACACCGGCCTGCGTTATGATTTCAACGCCAACCAGCCCAACAATGCCCGCGGTGAAGGCGTGTTCATCGCCAATGATCCGGTGTCGGCACGCGGCCGCCAGCTGATCACCGATGCCGATCGCATCAATGTTTACAGCATCTTCGAACATGAATTTGCCAGCGGTGTGCAGTTCTTTGCCGAAGGCCTGTATTACAAGGCCACCACCACCGGCAATCGCGCCACCCAGCCGCTCGATTCCGGCCTGGCCTTCCTGATCATTCCGGCCAGCAACTACTGGAACCCCTTCGGCGCGACCTCCAGCCCCAATCGCCTGCCCGGCCTCAACACCACCGATGCGCCGGCCGGCGGTGTTAATGTGCTGCTGCAGAATTGGCGCCCCACGGATCTGGGCCCACGCTTTATCTCCACCGATACCAGCACCTATCGCGTGATGGCCGGCCTGCGCGGCCAGATCGGCAATTGGGATTGGGAAGGCGCCTTTGCCAACAGCTCCAACAAGACCACCGA
>NZ_JANPML010000243.1:0-10866 GCF_031422795.1 Sandarakinorhabdus sp. | reverse complement strand
GATCCGGCCACCATCACCGATCACGCCACCTTCGCCAAGCCGGCGCAATATGCCACCGGCGTGTCCAACGTGTGGGTGAACGGCGTGCAGGTGCTGAAAGCCGGCGAGCCGACCGGCGCAGCGGCGGGGCGGGCGCTGAAGGGGCCCGGCACCGGACGGTGCCCGGCGTAAGGCCTTACTGGCTGCGCGCCAGCAGCGCCTTCAACTCGCCTTCCCAGAAAATGCTCCACGTGTGGGTGCTGTGTCCGCGCGATTCTGTGGATTCCGGGATCAACACGTACCGCGCTTGCGGCATCGCCCGCACATGGCGTTCGGGTTCGCCCACGCCGGGCGGGTTGATGAAATCGTCGGCGCTGTTCACCCAGGTCACCGGCACGGTGATGCGGGCCAGATGGGGCGCCGGGTTGTAATTGCGGCTGGCTTCCAATTGATAAATACGGTCGTTGGCGTCGGCGCTGCTGGCCAAGCCGGCCGTGATCGCGCGTTCCGCAAGGGCATCGCTGGCGGCGCGGCTGGGGGCATCGGCTTGCATCCGCACCGGCGCTGAACTGGCCATCGCCTGCAATGCCACACCTACCCGCATGCCGTTCAGCGGCGGTTTGGTGAAATTGCCGCCCTGCCAGTCGGGATCAGCCTTGATCGCCTGAATGGCCATCGCCCGCCACATGCGGTTGCGCCCGGCCAGCTCTATCACGTTGCAGGCCAGCGGCATGATCGCAGCCGCGCGGCCGGGCAGATCGGTGCCGAACTGGAAACCCATCATGCAGCCCATCGACGTGCCCATCAGCAGCCGCAACTGCTGCACGCCCAGATGATCGAGCAACTGCCCCTGCGCGCGCACCATGTCGCCATAATCATAGGCCGGAAACGCCATCTTCAGGCCATCACTGGGCTTTGACGATCCGCCATGGCCAATGGCATCGGGCAGGATGATGAAATATTTGCCCGCATCCAGCGTGCCGCCGGGTTCGAACAGGCGCGCGAACTGCGGCACCAGGAACTGCGCGCCGGTGCCGCCGGTGCCGTGGCCGACCATCACGGCGTTGATGATCTCGCCTCTGGCGTTGCGGATCGGCGTGCCAAGGGTGCGGTAGTGCTGCTTCACTTGCGGCAGGGTCTTGCCGTCGGAGAAGCGGAAGTTGGCGGTGGTGAAATCGGCCTCGCTGACCGCAGGCGCAGCGGCGGCGCCAGTGGCGGCGAGCAGGGCGGCAACCGCCAGCGTGCGCAACATCATTTCGGCAAACTCCCCTTTGCGTTCCTGCTGGCGACATTGCCGCCGCTGCGGCGGAGCGCAACGAAAAAGCGCCTTGGGCTGGGGGATTGCCCGGATAGCAAGCTGCCGCCCGGCGCGTCATCAGGATGCGGGAGACGAGATGATCCGCCGGCGTGCCTTTCTTGCCCTTGCCTTGGCCGCTGCTGCTGGCGCGGCAGTGACGGGGCGTGCCTTCCGCCATGATCTGGCTGCCGCGTGCCAGCGGCTGGCGGGGCGCAGCCGGCTGGTGAATACGCGCCACGGCCAGATGGAAGTGGCCGAAGCCGGCGACGGTCCGCCCGTGCTGATGGTGCATGGCACCGGTGGCGGATTTGATCAGGCGCTGGCCTTCGCCGCGCCGCTGCTCGCGCAAGGCTGGCGGGTGATTGCGCCGTCGCGCATCGGTTATCTGCGCAGCGATTATCCGCCCGGCGCCACACCGGCGACCGAGGCGGATGGTTTTGCCGATCTGCTGGACGCGCTGGGCATCGATCGCGTGCCTGTCATCGGTGGTTCGGCCGGCGCGCAACCGGCGATCGAATTCGCCATCCGTCATCCCGTTCGCTGCAGCGCGTTGGTGGCGCTGGTGCCGGCGGCCTTTGCGCCTGGGCGGCCGCCAGTGCGTCCGCCCACGCCGCTGGCCCAGGCCATCATCGATCATGGTCTGCAATCAGATTTTCTGTTCTGGGCCGGGATGAGCGTGGCGCAAGACGCGATGATCGGTGCGCTGCTGGCCACCGATCCGGCTTTGGTGCGCGCCGCCGCGCCCGCCGAACAGGTCCGCGCCCGGGCCATATTGCGCGATATCCTGCCGGTGAGTGCGCGGGCGCGCGGGTTTGCCCATGATGCCCGCTTTGCCGCCGATCCACAGCCCCAGGCGCTTGACCGCATCGCGGCGCCAACGCTGGCGATTTCGATGGAGGATGACCGCTTTGAAACGGCAGCGGCCGCTCGCCACATCGCGGCCAGCGTGAAAGGCGCTGAACTGATCCTCTATCCCACCGGCGGCCATATCTGGATCGGTCGGCAGGCGGCACTGTTTGCGGCGGTCGACGATTTTTTGCGCCGGGCGGGCAAACAAAAAGGCCGCCCCTGACGGAGCGGCCCTTTGAAAAATGGTGCCAGAAGAGGACTCGAAGGAAGTCTAGAAGTAATTGATAAATAACAATATTATGCTATTGTCTTCTTCAAAGGCCCCCAAATGGGTCCCCATTGTCATCGCGCACTGTCTTCGTTTTCATGCTTTTGAGACAAGAATCTGTCAGCCTACCTCACCGCGAGGCAGGCGCTGGCAACCAGTTCAGCCGTTTATTGCTTGCCTGTCATTTACGGAAACACCCCCGTGCCCACCACTTCTGCACCGATCAGCGTGGAGCCGAGATCGACCCAGTTGCTGCCGGTCCAGTAGATAGCGAGGCCATTGTCGTTCTGCAGGATCACGTCGTCACGGCCATCGCCGTTGAGATCATTGAAGCCGGCGACGTTCCACTCCGGGCCAATGGTGGCAAAATCCTTCCAGCCGTTCACGCCCTGGGTCGCATCCCAGAAGATGGTCACACCATCGTTGCGCTGCAGGATGAAATCATCGGAAAGCCCGCCGGTCACATCGCCCAGACCGGCGATCTTCCAGCCGGGCGCCAGCGTGATCAGGTTGCGCCAGCCCTGATCGGTGAAGGCAATCACCGCGCCACTGCCATTGTTCTGCAGGATCACATCATGCTTGCCGGTGCCATGGATATTGCCGAATTCGGCCTTGCCGCTGCCGTTGATGTTGGCAACGCCAACCACGCTCCAACCGGTGGCCAGGCTGAACAGATCGCTAATGCTGCCGTTGGTGGCATCAAGGATGCGCAACTGGCCGGCCGCGTTCGTCAGCAGCAGATCCTCTGCGCCATTGCCCACCAGATCGCCGGTGGCAATCACGTCGAACCCCGGTGCCGCCGGCAGCAGGGCAAATCCGGCGCCGCCCAGCGTGGTGTCCCACCGGATCAGGCCGCCGCCTGGCTTGCCCAGCAGCACATCACTGCGCCCATCACCGGTAAAATCCGCCACGGCAGTCACCATGCTTGTCGCATCAAGCCGGAGGAAATAGCTGAAACCATTGGAACCCTGAGTGGAATCCCAGCTGATCAGATCGCGCGTGCCGGGCAGGAACAGCAGCAGTTCTTCCGGGATCAGTCCCATCAGCCCATCTTCGAACTCAAGCCGCTCAATGCCGGTGAGGGTGTCAACGCCATCGCGAACGGGAGCGCCACCGCCACTGGGGCGCAGATCGCGAACGGTGACCGTATCGCCCGACCGTGTGACCTCATAATCCAGCCTCCTGCCCGAAAAAGTTCCGGTGTCAAAGCCTTCGCCCCCTGACAAGGCATCATTGCCGCGACCGCCGGAAAGCGAGTCATCGCCGCTTTCACCGAGCAACATATCGTTGCCATCATCACCAAGCAGCGTATCGTTGCCCGCGCCACCGTTCAGCAGATTTTCGCCGCGATTTCCCGAAATGCGATTGTCGAGGCCGTTGCCGATGCCGAAATAATTCTCGGTGATGCTGGTGCGAAAGCTGGTGAGGAAGGTGTTTTCGAAATTCAGCAGATTGAGATTTTCGACATTGTCATAAAGCGTGAAGTTGGTGGTGGCGTTGATCGTGTCGATGCCTTCGTCCGGGTTTTCAACGATCAGATCGGCCTGGGTATCGGCCCAGTAGATATCTTCGCCCGGGCCACCGAACAGGCGGTCATTGCCGCCTCGGCCATAGAGGATGTTGTTGCGGGCATTGCCGAACAGGCTGTTATCGCCGTCATTGCCGGCACCGATTTCTCCGAACAGCAGCCTGAGATCCTCGACATTGTCGAGCAGCACGGCAAAATCGCTGGTGGCGATGACGGTGTCATGGCCTTCCCCGGCCAGTTCAACCACGCGATCCAGCAGATCGTCGACGTAATAGACGTCGTCACCCGCGCCACCGAACATGAAATCATTTGCACCGCCGCCATCGATGACATCATTGCCATCGCTGCCAAACAGGTTCTGGCCGAAGGCGCCGCCAGTGAGCGTCGAGCCCGGCGCATTGGCATAGACCAGCGCACCCGGCGCGGAATTGGTGACCGCTGTTGGCAACATGGTGGTGATGATGTCACTGGCAACAATATTGCCCTGCACCAGGATCGAAACCGTGCCGCTGGCGGTGGTGGCGGTGAGCAGGGTGCCGCCGGCAACCTGGGCAAGCATCACCTCGGCCGGTGCCAATCGACCGAGGTCGATCCTGTCCACACTGGATTCGAAAAAGCTGATCACGTCGCGTGCGGCCACCGTCGAATCCGACGCCTGGCGATAGACGAAGACATCGGCGCCAGCGTTGCCATACAGAAGGTCGGCGCCGCCGTTGCCGATGATGACATCGCCCCCGCCGCCGCCGTTCAGCCGATCAACCCCATCACCGCCGATCAGGATCGCGATGCCGCCGCTATGGACCTCGCCCGTGGTAATGCCACCGCGACCATCATAGACATTGAAACCAGCGCCCAGTTCGACATTGCCGGTGATCAGCCCGCGGTTGACAAGAATGTCGCCCTCCAGCCCAAACACCAGATTGCCGGTCCATCGGGCCCCGGCGGCGTTGATCACCGTGTTGTAATTCCATTCCAACAGCAGATCGCCCTCGATCCGCCCATGGTTGGAGATGCGAAAACCGGTCTTGTTGCCGCCAAACGTCATGATCGCCGTGCTGGCAACGATCACCCCCGTCGCCGTATTGGTGAAATCGGCATAGGCATGAATATTGCTTGAATCCGTGAACAGGGCGATGCCAATTGTTGCCTTGTTGGGATTGGTCGAGATCGCTTCGATCACCCCGGAATTGATGATCTGATAACCTGAACTCTGGCCGGTGCGAATGCCGGCGATGCCAATCGGATCGAAGGGATTGCCGCCTTCGACCCGCAGGATGGCATTGTTTTCTATCCGCGACTGGAAGCCGCTGTTCGAAATGCCAAAGGCTTCACCGCCCGATTTCACCTCGATCAAGCCATTGTTGATGATGGCGGACCCACTGGCAACGCCAACGGCACGGGAAAAGGATTCGGCAACTCTGACCTGCGTGACACGGATGACGCCATTGTTGTTGAGTGGCGCCGTGCTGCCCATGAAGGCACCGGTGGGGCCCTGCCCCAGATTGCCGCCGGCCAGCACGTCGATGCGGCCATTGTTGATCAGGCCCACGGCGGCGAAATCGGCCGAAACGGCGGCGCCAATGGCCTCACTGGCATCGGCGCTGCCAACCCGCACCGACGCATTGTTGGTCAATATCGCCGTCTCGGGCGAGAATGTGGGCAGGGTAACCCTGATTGGTACCGGCGCGCTGAAGACATAATACTGGTCGGCCGCGATAGTGGCACTTGCGGTGAAATTTGGCAGCGCAGCAAGCGACTGGGTGGTCTGGCCGGGTTCATCAAGGCCATCGAGATCGAACACCAGTGACGTTGTGCGGGTAACGCCGTCACGCACCGTCGTGACGGCAAAACGTTCCTGCGTGCTCTGCCCCGTCGACAGCAGGTTGGTATCCGGATCATTATTGTCGAGCGCGTAGGTAAAGCTGCCATCCGCTGCCACGGTCAGCGTGCCATGGATGCCGCGCACGGCCGAGCCAACCTCGGTGTTGGAGGCGCCGGCCAGCGCCACACCGGTCACGCTGAAACTGGCAACGCCGCCCGGCCGCAGCGTGCCGCTGGCCAGGGATGGAGCCTGGGTGTTGCTTTCGCTGACGCGCATCAGCGGTGGTCCCGCGGACACGCCGTGTCCGGCCGATTACTGTTCCTGACACCCAACGACCGGCGGGATGCCCCGGCAACAGTCAAGATACGGCCTGGCACGAACAACAATCCCCACGCGAACAATCAACACCGTCATATCGACTATTTGTATCGGAAGAAAGTCTTTCGTTCGGTCAAAAACGATGGCCAGCAAGAATTCGCGGTTTCCCAGCCGAAACTGCAGTACTGTACCGCGTTATCACTATAAACCAGATCGACAGCGCGAAATCGTGCATTGGAAACCGCGCTCGCCACAGGCCAGCGCGGGCTGCGGGTGACGCAGTGAAGAAAGTCTGCTGCCGGTGTTCAAGTGGCCGCAATCTGCCCTTTCAATTCACGGAAATACCCCGGTACCAACCAGCTCCGTACCAATCAGCGTGGAACCGAGATCGACCCAGGTGCTGCCGGTCCAGTAAATGGCGAGGCCGTTGTCATTCTGCAGCATGACATCGTCGCGGCCGTCACCGTTCAGATCATCGAAGCCCAGGAAATCCCACGCCGGGCCAATGGTGGCAAAATCGCGGAAGCCGTTGCTGCCCTGCGTTGCATCCCAGAAAATGGTGACGCCGTCGGTCCGCTGCAGGATGAAATCATCCGCCAGCCCGCCGGTCACGTCACCAAGCCCCGCGATCGCCCAGCCCGAACCCAGCGTGAGCAGGTTGCGCCAGCCTTGATCAGTGAACGCAATCACGGCGCCGTTGCCACTGTTTTGCAGGACCACGTCGGCCTTGCCGGTGCCGTTGATGTTGCCGACGCCGGCCACGCTCCAGCCCGAAGCGAGGCCGAACAGATCGCTGACGCTGCCGGCCACGGGATCGAGAATGCGCAGCTGGCCTGCGGCGTTTTTGAGCAACAGATCGGTGGCGCCGTTGCCAACCAGATCGCCTCTGGCAATCACCTCAAAGCCGGGCGCGGCCGGCAACACCGCAAAGCCATTGCCACCCAGCGTGGGATCCCACCGGATCAACCCACCACCTGGCTGGCTGAGCAGCACATCTGTGCGTCCATCACCGGTAAAGTCCGCTGTCGCCGCCACGGTGCTGTTTGCGCCCAACTTGAAGAAATAGGTGAAGCCGTTCGAACCCAGTGTGCTGTCCCACGTGATGAGATCGCGGCTGCCGGGCAAGAACAGCACCAGTCTTTCAGGCTGCATGATCTGTGTCACGCTGATGCTGTATGTACCCAAATCGGTCGACGAAAATGACGCGGCTGCCAAGTAATAGGTGCCGCTTTCATTTGGCTTGAATTCCGAAATCCGGGCGTTCAAGCCGTCGCCACTGTCATCATCGAATTGGACGACATTGCCGTTGCTGTCGAGTATGCGAAGGAGCGGGTCGGACAATGTACCGTCCCCCGAATGAGCGCCCCGCAAGTCAAACTGATAGGTGCGACCTGCCTCTAGCAGAACCGAAAACCAATCTTCATCGCCGGCCCGATCAACTGCGCCTGTTCGCCTTCCACCAATCTGCACCGCTCCGGATGTGCTGGGGCTGCCCGCAAAATCGTCGGAAAGTCTATTCCCCGTTTCAACCGCTCGAAGAGTGTAAGTGCCAGTTGCTGAGGGGGCCAAGGTGGCAGCAGACACGAAATATATGCCACCCTCGGCCACAAGGAATTCTCTTATTCGGGCGTTTGATCCAATGCCGCTGTCATCATCAAAGGCCAGCACATTCCCACTGGAATCAAACACGGAAAGCGCCGGATCGGGGAGTGTGCCGTCCGCTGATGGCGCCCCGAAAAGGTCGAACTGGTATGTTCGTCCGGATTCAAGCGCTATGCCGAACCAGTCAGCATCGCCTGCCGTGTCGATGCGCGAGAATTGTTCGCCTCCAACTGTCAAACGCCCAACCGTTTGGGCATTCATTGATTGAATATCGCTGGCCGAGGGCTGGCTGATTTGCAATGCCTTGACGACATAACTGCCATCGCCAAAGTTCGACTGGACCGAAAGATAATATGTTCCGCTTGTGGGGGCCACGAAATCACTGATCCGCGCCCGCGCGCCGAACCCGGTCGTATTGCCAGCAAAAGCAGTCACCTGCGAAACACCCGAGGCATTCAACAAGTCGATGCTCGCATTCCAAAGGGAGCCTTCGCCGGTAACATAATCGCCAAGATCGAACCTGTAAGTTTGCCCAGACTGCAGCGAAACCCGGAACCAGTCTCTGTCATTCTGGATATCGATGTTGCCGGCTTGACTGCTTCCCACAGCGAGCACGCCGCTGGTGCTGCTGTTGGCACTATAATCATCGACCTGATTGCTGGACGGGAGCTCGATGAATTTTATCTCGTATGTTCCAATCCCGCTGCTCAAGTTCTCGCTTGCAACAAGACGGTACGTCCCGTTCTGATTAACGCTAAAGTCAGTGATTTCGGCGCTTCTTCTAAAACCGCCGCCAAAGTTCGACTCAATTGTGATGCCAGACTGGTTCTGCAACTGAAGTCGTGGTTCAAACAACGTGCCGTTCCCGGTCGACGATGCGAGCATGGCGAATTGATACTTGCGGCCGGCCAATAGTGTGACCTCAAATGAATCCCGCTCGCCAAAGGTGTCAATTGTGCCCACAATTGTTTCGCCAACGGAAATCGGCTGAATGGCTAAACTGCTTCCTGCAACCAGCGCTGCCGCAATGGCGTAGGTTCCGGTCGCTTCGGGATCAAAAGCCTCGGCAGCCAGAAAATAAGTGCCGCTGGCAGGGGCAGTAAAGTCGGAAATTCGGGAATCGAATCCGTCACCGCCGTCATCGTCCAGCACAAGAAACGTGCCATTGCTGTCGAACAGTTGCAGCAGCGGATCGCTCAATGTGCCGCGGCCCGTCTGGCTGCCAAGAAGATCAAATCGATATTTGGCGCCCGCCTGCAAGTTTACACGGAACCAGTCACCATCGCCGCCAGTCTCGATGTTTCCGGTCAGTGAACCGCCGATGGCCACCACAGTGCGCGTCGACAGGTTGCCTGGAAAATCATCCGGTGGAGTGCCGCGTGGATTGCCCGCAAAGATGCTGGCGCTGATATCGATCCCGATCGGAATGCCGTCCAGCAGCGCAAGCAATGTCCAATCCTGGGCTGTTCCCGGCCCGTCGGGGTCCACCAGCAGACGCACCGCACCCGCGCCTTCAGTACGCCGTTCAAGGCGCCACAGCGCAGTTGCAGCCGCACCGTTTTCAACCCCTGTGCGCACCACATCCTGAATGTCGATGACATCGCCCTCGGCAAAAGCGAACCGGCCACGGCTGTCGCCCTGATTCAGATCCTTGATGCGGTCCGGCTGCACGATTTCGACGAGGTCGCCCAGCGTGAAGCGAAAGATGTCGGCGCCGGGTCCGCCGTTGAGGAAGTCAACGCCCTGTCCGCCGAACAGGATGTCCTCACCGCGGCCACCATAGAGCGTGTCGCGATCAGCGCCGCCGGACAAGACATCCGCGCCGCTGCCACCAATCAGCGTGTCATCACCTGCGGCCCCATCAATCCGAAGGCTGACTGTTTCGACCAATCCATCAAAGCGGTCACCGAGGTTGCTACCAATGTATGCATCAAATTCAGGGTCGCCGATGAGGCTGCCAGGAATTCCTCCTGAGTAACCACCTGCGCTTCTGTCTGCCAGGAATATTTCACCCAAAGCTACCGGTGAACTATCCTTGAAAGCCGGACTTGTGTTTATGAAGTTTATTGAGGAAAGGTAGTTTCCGCTTTTGTGAGCAACAAGATAGTCTCTTAGTCCGAAAAATGTACTATCATTAAGTATTATTGTATTGCCAATGTGATTAAACGAAAAAAGTTTTCCAACTAAATCTACATCGTGGCGAATCAGGTAGAAATTCTCATTCCGCGAAAGTTCCGGAACGATGCCCAGTCCGGGGCCTCCAATACTTACGCCGCCAAAAACATTGGCATTTTTCACTGCAACGCCTTCGGCTACGAGGCCGCCCAAACTGTGGCCTGCAGTCAATAGTGTAAATCTATTTGATTGGGCATAACTAGCCGCAGACGAGACCAAATTCGTGAATTTGTTTGCAGCCAATGCCGCTGTATCGATAAAGGCAAGACTGAGATCAACGATGAATAGGTCTAGGAGGCTGTCTGTTCCGCGAAAAACAACAGACACTAATCCTTTATCACTCTCGACAGCGACATATGCCTGCAGTCCCAAATAGACAAAATACCCATTCTCGTCGATTTCAACTCCGGCCAGTTCAAAATTTCCGAGATCTTTGTGACTTAGATATTTCCAATTTCCGGGTAGAGGAAGATTTTCGAACGGTGTTTTTTCGTAGGCGCGAACAGAAAGAGCAGCCAAGTCCGCAAGAACAGCAAATCCCATCTGGAAGGCCTCAGAAGCAGCAGACACTACTGGAGGACCCAAGATGGAGGACTGCGCATAAGACGCAGCTTCATACATTTTGGAAATAACTTCCGTTGTTTCGTGCTGGTCTGATCCATCCCCGTTGGAATTGCGAGTATAAAACCCGTCGCTCATCATGCCCCCCTCTGACCGCAGGGCTGTGGACCCCCGTAATTCCATGCCATATAAATCAGTCGTTAACAATTAGGTGGCGACCCCGATTATTGCAGCTCAATTGATAAAGCAGGCGGAATGAAGCGTTCCGATCAGCGCCAATCACCCTCCGCCGGCCATCCAGCCGCAGGATCAGCCCTGCCCTGCGAGGCGTGTCCGCCAGTTGCCAGCGGGTGAGGCGTTCGTAGTGGGCGCAGAAGCGGGTGAGGGCGGCTGGGTCCATCCCGTGCCGGCCAGTGGCGCGGGTGAGGGCGGCTTCCTGCTCAGCGCGCCAGCGGGGGACGGTTTCC
>NZ_JANPML010000242.1:0-6014 GCF_031422795.1 Sandarakinorhabdus sp. | reverse complement strand
CATGATGTCGGGGCAGGGATTCTTCAAGCAATACAAGGCCGATGGCAAGGTTTGGGGCGCATCGCCCTATCGCGCTGGCGGCGGCATCGATCGGCTGGGCGTGCCGGCCTTCTGGTTCAGTGATGGCCCGCGCGGCGTGGCACGCGGCCAATCGACCTGCTTTCCTTGCACCATGGCGCGCGGCGCGACATTCGACACGGATCTCGAACGCCGCATCGGCGAAGCCATGGCCATCGAATTGCGCGCCCAGGGCTGTAACCTCAGCGGCGCCGTCTGCATCAACATGCTGCGCCATCCGGCCTGGGGCCGCGCCCAGGAAACCTATGGCGAGGATCCGCATCACCTCGGTGCCATGGGCGCGGCGCTGTCCACCGGCCTCCAGGCCCACAATGTCTGCGCCACGGTCAAGCATTTCGCGCTCAACTCAATGGAAAACATGCGTTTCACCGTGGATGTGCGCATCGACGAACGCGCCCTGCACGAAGTGTATCTGCCGCACTTCAAGGCCGTGCTCGATGCCGGCTGCCGATCGGTGATGAGCGCCTACAACAAACTGAACGGCGAATATTGCGGTGAGAATCGCGCATTGCTCACCGATATCCTGCGCCACGAATGGGGCTTTACCGGGTTCGTGCATTCGGACTGGATCATGGGCGTCCACACCGTCTGGGGTGCTGCGGCCGGCCTTGACGTCGAAAACCCTGAACCGCGGGTGTGGGGCGACAAATTGCGCGACGCCGTGGAAGCCGGCCAGATCGCAGCGTCGGTGGTCGATACCGCCTGCCGTCGCATCCTGACCATGCTCTACAGCATCAGCAGCGCCGAAGATCCGTTGCCGGCCTACACGGCGGCCATGGTGGCCAGCCCGGCCCATGTCGCACTGGCGCTGGAGGCAGCCGAAAAATCGGCGGTGCTGTTGAAGAACGACGGCGTGCTGCCCCTTGCACCGGCCACGACATTGGCCGTGCTGGGCCGGCTGGCCGGCATTGCGAATACGGGCGACAATGGTTCATCGCGGGTGCGCGCCCGCCATGTCGTGACCGCATTGGAAGGCCTGTCTGCCGTCACCCAGGTCGTTACCGGCGACGAATCCGATCTTGCCGCCGCCACAGCCGCCGCGCAGTCAGCCGATGCGGTGGTTGTGATCGCCGGCTACACCGCGCAGGAAGAGGGCGAGTTCATCCCGGGCGGCATGACGCTCGGCCAGGAAATCGGCGGCGGCCCGCGCGGCGATATCGGCGGCGACCGGGCCGATCTGGGTCTGCCGGCTGACCAATTGGCCTTGATCGCAGCCGCTGCCAGCACCGGCAAGCCGCTGGTGGTGGTGATTGTCGCCGGTTCAGCGGTGCTGGTCGAATCCTGGCACGAACAGGCCGGCGCCATAATGCAAAGCTTCTACAGCGGGCAGGAAGGTGGCACGGCGCTGGCCCGGCTGCTGTTTGGCCAGGTCTCCCCGTCGGGCCGGCTGCCGTTCACCGTGGCCCGCGATCCGGCCGATTATCCGTGGTTCGATCGCAGCGCCGCCGCCATCACCTACGATCTATGGCACGGCTATGCCCTGTTCGACCGCGCGGGCACGCCGCCGCGCTATGGCTTCGGTCATGGCCTGAGCTACACGCGCTTTGGCCTGCGCGCGCTCGCGTTGCATCGATCCGGCGGTGTGCTGTCGATCAGCGTTGCTGTCAGCAACGACGGGGCGATGGCCGCAGAAACGCCGGTGCTGGCCTTTGTGACGCCGCCGCCCAGCCCGGTTGAACGCTGGCCGCGCAAGCTGGCGGCTTTCGCCCGTGTCGCCCTGCAGCCCGGTGAAACCCGCATCGTTTGCCTGCAGGTGCGGTTGGCGGATTTGCGCTGGCGCGGGGCTGGGCGCTGGCACTTCCAGCCCGGGAGCCATGGCATCAGCGTCACCACCGGCGATGCAACGCTGGCCCGCCAGGTTCGGATCGAGAGCGACTAGGGAGTTTTCCCAAGGTGACTCAGCGCGCTGCAATCTGGCAGATTTTCGTTGGGCATGCGGGAATGACCGACAGTGGGCAGGTTCGGTTTTCCTGTATCAGTCCGGGGCAGCGGCACTCCCGTCGGGGTGGGGCGGACACTGCCCGCCCCGGACGCCTATTCCGCCGCGATCAGGTCGGGGCCTTGATATCGGCCACCTTGCTGTCGCGCACGCCAACGGGCGCCGCCAGGACTTCCTGAAGGAACACGCCCTTGTTCACCGTGTTGGTGCGTGGGTCGCCGGATTGGCTGCGCACGGCCGGATCACCGCTGTTGGCACCGGCGCGATCCAGCAATTGCTGTTCGGCGGCGCTCCTCGGCGGCGGCTTCACGCCGGGGCCGAACAGGGCTTCCATCGCGGCGGCCTGGGAATCAACGCCCAAGGCACGTGGCGCACCCGGCGTGGGCGGTGCCAGGGCGAAATCGGGCGGCACCACCAGCGGTGCGCCGCGCGCGATGGCCAGTTCATCCGGGCCACGGCCCGAAAGCCGGTCCTTCTTGCCGCCACAAGCAGTAAGGGCCAGCGCACAAACGCTCAGGATCAAGAGGTTACGCATCGTTTCTATTCCCAGTGTTTGGCTCACCTTGTGGGCCCGGCTTGGCCAGCACAGCGCGTGCCAGCAACAATATCACACCCACTGTAATCGCCGCATCGGCAAGATTGAAGACCCAGAAACTATATTGCTCCCAGAAGAAATGCAGGAAATCGACCACATAGCCAAAACGCACCCGATCCAGGATGTTGCCGATCGCGCCGCCCAGCACCAGGCCCAGGGCAGCCACATCGACGGGGTGCTTTTCCCGCCGCAGCCAGCTGGCCACCGCCAGCGCAATCCCGGCGGTCACGAAGGTGAGCAGCCACCGCCCCAGATCGCTATCGGCCTGCAACATGCCCATCGACACACCGATATTGCCCACGAACGTGAGGCGAAAGAAGGGCAACACATCGATGCCGCCGATTTCCGGCAGCCGGATGATGTTCAGCACCCAATATTTGCTGATCTGATCAAGGATCAACACCAACGCCGCGAGACTGTAGCCGCGCTTAGCCATGAACGACCGCATCACAGCGCCCGCACAATTCGGACTCGCTGTTCACATCGGGCAGGTAGCGCCAGCAGCGGGCGCATTTGGCGTCATCTGTCTTGCCCACAGTCAGCGCGTTGCTGGCGCCTTTCAGCAGATCAACGCGGGCGACCAACAGCAGTTCGGCCAGATCGAGTTCTTGGGCTGCGACGAAATGATCCTCGTCGGTCGTTTCGATGCGCACGGTGGCTTCCAGGAAGCTGCCAATCTCCTTGGCGCGGCGCATTTCTTCCAGTTTCAGATAGACTTCCTCGCGCAACTTGCGCGCCAGGTTGAACTGCTGGGCCAGCGCTTCGTCCTGCCAGGCGGCATCGATATCCGGCCATTCCAGCAGGTGCACGGAACCCGCATCAGGATAGCGCGTGCCCCACACTTCTTCCGCCGTGAACACCATCACCGGGGCCAGCCAGCGGGTGAGGGCGTGGAAGGTGACATCCAGCACCGTGCGCCAGGCACGGCGGGTGGTCGATGCCGGCGCGTCGCAATACAGGCTGTCCTTGCGCACATCCATGGCGAAGGCCGAAAGATCGTTCTGCACGAATTCGGTGATCAGGCTGACATAGCGATTGAAATCATAGGCGATCGCCGCCGCCCTCAGCTCACCCGACAGCACGGCCAGCTTGTGCAGCACCCAGCGTTCCAGCGCCGGCATTTCAGCCACGGGCAGGCGCTCTGCTTCACTCCAACCATCAAGAGCGCCCAGCAAATAGCGGAACGTGTTGCGCAATTTTCGATATTGATCGGCAACACCCTTCAGGATTTCATCGCCGATGCGGTGATCCTCGGTGAAATCGACCGACAGCGCCCACAGCCGCAGGATATCGGCGCCATAGGTTTTCATCACATCCAGCGGATTGATGGTGTTGCCTTCGGACTTCGACATTTTGCGCCCATTGGCATCCATGGTGAAGCCGTGGGTCAGGATGGCCTTGTAGGGCGCCCGGCCGCGCGTCGCGCAGCTTTGCAGCAGGCTGGATTGGAACCAGCCGCGATGCTGGTCGCTGCCTTCCAGATACAGATCTGCCGGCCACGAATATTCCGGCCATTTGCCGGATTCGAGCACATAGGCATGGGTGCAGCCGCTATCGAACCACACGTCCAGAATGTCGATGATCTGCTCATACTGATCGACCTTGTCGCCCAGCAGTTCGGCGGCGAATTCCGGCGTCCAGGCATCGACGCCCTGTTCCTTGAAACGGGCGATGATCTTCGCGTTGATTGCCTTATCAACAAGATACTCGCCGGTCTTGCGATCAACGAACAAGGTGATCGGCACGCCCCAGGCGCGCTGGCGGCTGAGCACCCAATCGGGGCGGCCTTCCACCATCGAACCGATGCGGTTGCGGCCCTTGTCGGGCGTGAACTTTGTATCGGCGATGGCAGCCAGCGCCTTTTCGCGCAGCGTGGGCGAACCAGTGTCCATCGGCACAAACCATTGCGGCGTGCAGCGGAAGATCACCTTCTTCTTCGACCGCCACGAGTGCGGATAGCTGTGCTGGAACGGCCCGGCGCTCAGCAGCCCGCCCGCGGCCTTCAGATCGCCGCAGATCGGCCCATCCGGCGCGTTGAGGTTGGGGTTGATGACGTTCTTGGACTCGCCGCCCAGCCACAGCCAATCGGCGCGGTAACGACCATCACCTTCCACGGCAAACACCGGGTTGATCCCATGCGCCTTGCACAGCGCAAAATCATCCTCGCCGTGATCGGGCGCCATGTGGACAAGGCCGGTACCCTGATCGGTGGTGACGAAATCACCGGGCAGGAAGTGGCGGGGATTGGCGAAGAAACCGCCGAGATGGTGCATCGGGTGCCGGGCAACGGCGCCGGCGAGCTTGGAGCCTTCGATCTGGCCGGACACCACTTCCTTCAGATCAGCGAACCAGTCGTTCTGGTTGTCCGACTTCAGGATGCGAAGCGGAAGATTTGTCCGGCTGCAAAACTCTTCAATAAGATCAGAGGCAACGAGATAGCGGCGGTCATTTTCGCCCAGCACGATATGGTAGTAGATATCAGGCCCATAGGCGATGCCCTGGTTCACCGGGATGGTCCACGGCGTCGTCGTCCAGATGACAGCAAAAGCCCCCACCAGTTCCGGCGCGTTCGGCGCGTCCATGATCTCGAACGCCACGTCGATCTGGGTGCTGGTGATGTCGTGATATTCCACCTCGGCATCAGCCAGCGCGGTCTTTTCCACCGGCGACCACATCACCGGCTTGGCACCCCGATACAGCTGGCCGCTCTCGGCAAACTTCAGCAGTTCGGAAACGATGGTAGCTTCCGACGCGAAGTCCATGGTCAGATAGGGTTTTTTCCAGTCAGCATTGATGCCCAGCCGCTGCAACTGGCCGGCCTGTACATTCACCCAATGCTGCGCATACGCCCGGCATTCGGCGCGGAAATCCTTGGCCGGCACATCGTCCTTGTTCAGCTTCTTGGCGCGGTAGGCTTCTTCCACCTTCCATTCGATCGGCAGGCCATGGCAATCCCAGCCCGGCACATAGGGCACATCCTTGCCGAGCAGCGATTGGGTGCGCACCACGGCGTCTTTCAGCACATGGTTCAGCGCATGGCCGATGTGCATGTCGCCGTTCGCATAGGGCGGGCCATCATGATAAATGAACTTTTCCCGGCCGTTACGGGCAGCGCGCAGCTGGGCATAGAGATCGGCGGCCTGCCATTTGGCCAGAATCTGCGGCTCACGCTCCGGCAGGCCGGCTTTCATCGGAAAGTCGGTTTTCGGCAGGAAAACGGTGGGGCGATAATCGGGCGCGGTCATAGGCAGTGGGCTTTAGGGGATGGGGGCGCGGCTGTCACGCACCCTTCAGCATGCGCCGCGCCGCATCCGCATCCGCCGCGATCTGGGCCTTCAATGCATCCAGCCCGTTCAGCTTCATTTCGGGCCGCAGATAGGCCACCAGCTGCACATCCAGCGT